>NZ_JBHXAW010000190.1:0-8697 GCF_042726645.1 Isoptericola sp. NPDC060257 | reverse complement strand
ACCCCACCCCCCGCGGGGGGGCCTCCGTCCCCCACCCCGGGCCCTCCTAATCTCCCCGGCCGGCGCCCCGGGCCGGGCGCCCCCCCCCCACCAGGGATGTCCGGGGCGCGTCCGCGTTCTGGCACAATGGTTCGTCGGCCATCCCGGTTCACGGCCCGCTGTCCTGCGGGGCGACCCGGTGGCATCACACCAAGGAGCATCATGAAGTCCGGAATCCACCCCGAGTACGTCGTCACCGAGGTGACCTGCACCTGCGGCAACACGTTCACGACCCACAGCACCGCCACCTCCGGCAAGATCAGCGTCGAGGTCTGCAGCGCCTGCCACCCGTTCTACACGGGCAAGCAGAAGATCCTCGACACCGGTGGCCGCGTCGCCCGCTTCCAGGCGCGCTACGGCAAGAAGAAGTAGCTGCCTGACAGCGCCGGTGGTCCGCCCGACAACCTCTCCAGGGGCAGTCGGACGACGGACCACCGGCGCTTCTGCTTTGCCGAGGGAGTGTCGCCACCCGTCGAGGCAGTGCGTGTCCCGGTGAGGTGGTCCGCGCCGGGCCCGACGCCGCCTCGCGCCCGGACCGGGAGTACCCATGACCGACTCGTTCGCCGCCGCGCGGCCGCTGCTCGACGAGCACGCCGAGATCGAGCGCGCGCTGGCCGACCCGGCCGTGCACGCGGACGCGGGGCGCGCCCGCTCTCTCGGCCGCCGCTACGCCGAGCTGAACCAGGTCGCCGCGGCGTACCGCGCGTGGGAGCAGGCCCGCGACGACGCGGAGGCGGCCGCCGAGCTCGCCGCCGAGGACGAGGCCTTCGCGGCCGAGCTGCCGGCCCTGCGCGCAGCGGCGGACGACGCGTCCGAGCGGCTGCGGCGCGTGCTGGTGCCGCGGGACCCCGACGACGCGCGCGACGTCATCCTCGAGATCAAGGCGGGGGAGGGCGGCGACGAGTCGGCCCTCTTCGCCGGCGACCTGCTGCGCATGTACCTGCGCTACGCCGAGCGCCGCGGCTGGGCCACCCAGGTGCTCGACGCCACCGAGACCGAGCTGGGCGGGTACAAGGACGTCCAGGTCGCGGTCAAGGCGCGGAGCGTCTCCGACCCCGCCGAGGGCGTGTGGGCGAGCCTCAAGTACGAGGGCGGCGTGCATCGCGTGCAGCGCGTGCCGGTGACGGAGTCGCAGGGGCGCATCCACACGTCGGCGGCCGGCGTGCTGGTGCTGCCCGAGGTGGACGATCCCGGCGAGGTCGAGATCGACCCGAACGACCTGCGCATCGACGTCTACCGGTCGTCGGGTCCGGGCGGCCAGTCCGTGAACACGACCGACTCGGCCGTCCGCATCACGCACGTCCCCACGGGGATCGTCGTGTCGATGCAGAACGAGAAGTCGCAGCTCCAGAACAAGGAGCAGGCGATGCGCGTGCTGCGCGCCCGGCTGCTCGCGGCGCGGCAGGAGGCCGCCGCCGCGGCCGCCGCCGACGTCCGGCGCTCCCAGGTGCGTACCGTGGACCGCAGCGAGCGGATCCGCACCTACAACTTCCCGGAGAACCGCATCGCGGACCACCGCACCGGGTACAAGGCGTACAACCTGGACCATGTGCTCGCGGGGGACCTCGACCCGGTGGTGCGCTCGGCGGTCGAGGCCGACGAGGCGGCGCGGCTCGCGGCCGCGGGCAGCACCGGTGACTGACGCGACGTCCGCGGTTCCCGCCGTGCCCGGGACCGTCGGCGGGGCCGTGCGCTGGGCGACGTCGCGGCTCGGAGCAGCCGGCGTGCCCAGCCCGCGCGTGGACGCGGAGACCCTGCTCGCGCACGCCCTCGGCGTCGACCGGTCGGAGGCGCGGCGCCTCGCCGTGCTGGACCGCGTCCTGCCGGACGGCGCGGCCGACCGGTTCGCCGCCGACGTCGCGCGGCGCGCGGACCGCGAGCCGCTGCAGCACCTCACCGGCGTGGCCGCGTTCCGGCACCTGGAGCTCGCCGTCGGGCCGGGCGTCTTCGTCCCGCGGCCCGAGACCGAGGAGGTCGCGCAGGTCGCGGTCGACGAGGCGGTGCGCGTGGTGGCCCGCCAGGGAACGGCGGTCGTGGTCGACCTCTGCACCGGGTCGGGAGCCATCGCGCTGGCCGTCGCGACCGAGGTGCCTGGCGCCCGCGTGCACGCCGTCGAGCTCGACGCCGCGGCCCACCGGTGGGCCGCCCGCAACGTCGCCGCGGCGTCGGGGGACCGGCCGGGCGCGGACGCCGTCGTCCGCCTGCTGCGCGGCGACGCGCGCACGGCGCTGCGCGAGCTGGACGGCACCGTCGACGTCGTCGTCTCCAACCCGCCGTACGTGCCGCCGGGCGCCGTGCCGCGCGACCCCGAGGTGGCCGACCACGACCCGGCCGTGGCGCTCTACGGCCTGGGCGACGACGGGCTGGAGGTGCCCCGCGGAGTGACCGCCGCCGCGGCGCGGCTGCTGCGCCCCGGCGGGCTGTACGTCATGGAGCACGCGGAGGTGCAGGCCGCCGCGGCGCGCGCGATGGTGGCGGGCGCCGGCGGGTTCGGCCCCGCGAGCACGCGCGACGACCTCACCGGCCGGCCGCGGATGGTGGTGGCGCGCCGCTCCGGCGGGACGCGCGAGCACCTGGCCACCGACCCGGCCGGCCGGCCGGCGGCCGGTCGAACCGTGACAGACTGAGCCCGTGAGCAGCGTGCACGACGTCACCGACCCGAACACCTGGGGCCCTGCGATCGACGAGGCGGTGAACACGGTCTCGCGCGGCGGCCTGCTGGTGCTGCCGACAGACACCGTCTACGGGATCGGCGCCGACGCCTTCGACGCGGAGGCCGTCGCGGCCCTGCTCGCGGCCAAGGGCCGCGGGCGCCAGATGCCCCCGCCCGTCCTCATCCCCGACGTCCGCACCCTCGACGGGCTGGCCACCGAGGTCCCCGACGACGCGCGCAAGCTGGCCGAGGCGTTCTGGCCGGGCGGGCTCACGATCATCCTGCAGGCGCAGCCCTCGCTGCAGTGGGACCTGGGGGAGACGCACGGCACCGTCGCGCTCCGCATGCCCGACCACCCGGCCGCGCTGGCGCTGCTGCGGCGCACGGGCCCGCTCGCGGTGTCGAGCGCCAACGCCACCGGCAACCCGGCGGCCCTCGAGGTCGCCGACGCGCAGGCGCAGCTCGGTGACGCGGTGACCGTCTACCTCGACGGCGGGGACGCGCCCGGCGGGGTCGCCTCGACCATCGTCGACGCCACGGGCGCGCAGCTGCGCGTGGTGCGCCAGGGCGCGATCACGCTCGAGGCGCTGAACGACGTCGCGCCCGTGCGGGGCGTCGACGAGCCCGTCGAGGAGCCCGCCACCGAGACCCCTGCCGCGTCCACCGCCGAGGCCACCGCCGGGACCGCTGACGCGTCGCCCGAGCCCGCCGACGCGGGCACGCCCGCCCGGACCGAGGAGCAGGGCTCCGCCCCCGCGGAGGAGTCCGCCGGGTGAGGGCCTATCTGCTCCTGCTGCTCGTCTCGGCGGCGGTCACCTACCTCGCCACGCCGGGCGCGCGGTGGGTCGCGCGCCGCACGAACGCGATCACCGCGGTGCGGGCGCGCGACGTGCACGTGCAGCCGACGCCGCGGCTGGGCGGTCTCGCGATGCTGCTCGGCATCGTCGTCGCGGTGGTGCTGGCCTCGCAGATGCCGTTCCTCGCGGGCGTCTTCGAGACCGGCCCGCAGGCGTGGGGCATCGTGGGCGGCGCCGTCATCGTCTGCCTGCTCGGCTGGGCCGACGACGTGTGGGACCTGGACTGGATGACCAAGCTCGCCGGGCAGGTGCTCGCGGCGGGGTTCATGGCCCTCCAGCAGGTCCAGCTCACGTCGCTGCCCACCCCGGACTGGCTGTTCATCACCTCGTCGAGGATCTCGCTGTTCCTGACGATCCTGGTGGTCGTCGTGGCGATGAACGCGGTGAACTTCGTCGACGGCCTGGACGGGCTGGCCGCGGGCCTGATCGCGATCGGCGGCTCCGCCTTCCTGCTGTACACCTACGGGCTGACCCAGCAGGCGACGCCGGAGAACTACGCCAACCTCGCGACGCTCATGATGGCCGTGCTGGTCGGGGCGTGTCTCGGCTTCCTGCCGCACAACTTCTTCCCGTCGCACATCTTCATGGGCGACTCGGGCTCGATGGTGCTCGGCCTCGTCTTCGCCGGCTCGGCCATCACGATCACGGGGAACGTCGACCCGGTCTCGATGGGGGCGACGCTCTCCGGCGCGCAGCGCGTGCCACTGTTCATCCCGCTGCTGCTGCCGGTGGCGGTGGTGCTGCTGCCGCTCCTCGACATGGTCATGGCCGTGATCCGTCGCCTCGCCGCGGGCAAGTCGCCGTTCCACCCCGACCGCATGCACCTGCACCACCGGATGCTGGCGCTCGGCCACTCCCACCGGCGCGCGGTGCTCATCCTCTACGTGTGGGCCGCCGTCTTCTCCTTCGGCGTGGCCGCCCTCGTGCTCTGGGACTGGAAGGCCGTGCTCGCGGGCCTCGGCGTCGCCGTGGTGGTGGCGCTGCTCCTCACCCTCGGCCCGCTGCGCACCCGCGGACGTTTCCTGGACGACGACGTCGCCACCGGCAGCCACCCGGCGGTCGTGGCGGCGCACCCGGCGCCCGCGCCCCACCGTTCCCCGACCCCGCCGCCGGCCGGCCCGGCTGCGCCCACCCTGACGACGCACGAAGGACGCCCCCGATGACGACGCCCGACGCCCCCGGCCCGACGCCCGACCCTGCCGCCGCGGACGAGCACGCCACCGACGCCGAGCGGCGGGTCCTGCGGACCGCGCTGCGGGACACGCTGCTGCTGGTCGGCGCCCTGGTGGTGCTGGGCGGCGGCATCGGCCTGCTGGTCGCCGGCCTGCCGGGGTTGTGGGGCGCCCTGGTGGGCGCCGCGATCGCGGCGTTCTTCTGCGCGACGACGATCTGGTCGATGATGCGCACCGTCGGGTCGAGCCCCGCGCGCATGGCGGCGTTCGTCATGGGCGCCTGGGTGGCCAAGATCGTCGTGCTCATCGTGGTGCTGGCGCTGCTCCAGGGCGCCACCTTCTACGCGCCGTGGGTGCTGATCGCCGTGCTCGCGGTCGGGGCGATCGGGTCCGCGCTGCTCGACTACCGCGCGGTGAACAGCGGCCGCGTGCCCTACGTGCAGCCCTGATCGCGCCGTCCGACCGAGCCTTTGACCAGGGTGCTTGCGCCGGGCGACCATTCGTCGCCGGGGGCAACATCGTGCGCTTCTTCACAAGCCGCAAGATCTGGCCGGAAAAACTGCTCAGCGATGTCGGAGCACCTGTGAACATCCGGTAGGCTGTCCGCGAATCCATGACGGCCAGGTCCGATGGCGTGCCCTCCCAGGAGTGGAGCGCCCGGACCGTACGACCTCCGGGAGAATCCCCTGTCTACGCCAGCGATCCCCCTGCTGCTTGCCGCCGAAGGTGACGGCGAGTTCCACGCGCCGACGATCGCGGACTTCTTCCCGCCGGCCATCTTCTTCGAGGGCACCCCCTTCGAGTTCAACCGGATCATGCTGGTCCGCGTCATCATGGCCACCGTCCTGCTGGTGGTGTTCTGCCTCGCCGCCCGGCGCGCCCGCCTGGTGCCCGGCCGGTTCCAGAACGCGGTCGAGATGATCCTCGACTTCGTGCGCAACTCGATCGCCATCGAGGTGCTGGGCCAGGAGAACGGCCGCAAGTACTTCAAGCTGCTCGCGACGATCTTCTGCACGGTCCTCGTGATGAACATCGCCGCGGTGATCCCGTTCCTCAACATCGCGGGCACCTCCGTGATCGGCCTGCCGATCGTGCTCGCCGCGTGGACGTACGTCATGTACCTCTCCGCGGGCGTCAAGGCGCACGGTCTGGGTGGCTACCTCAAGAACTCGCTCTTCCCGCCGGGGGTGCCGAAGCCGCTCTACGTGCTGCTCGTGCCGATCGAGGCGCTGCAGGTCTTCGTCCTGCGCCCCGCGACGCTCGTCATCCGGCTCCTGGCCAACATGGTCGCCGGGCACCTCATGCTCGCGATCTGCTTCGCGGCCACGTCGTTCTTCCTCTTCGACTCGGCCGGCGCGATGAAGCTGTTCGGCGCGGGCACGTTCGTGGCCGGCGCGGCGTTCTTCTTCTTCGAGGTCTTCGTGGCTGCCCTGCAGGCGTACGTGTTCGCGATCCTCACCGCCGTGTACCTCAACATGTCCGTCGAGGCGGAGCACTGACCGTCTCGCGGTTCCCGGCCTAGCCGGACCCCGTCCTACCAACTGCACCCAGAAAGCGACGCCGGGCCACCGTGGTCCGGCGCCCAACGGAAGGAAACCCAGTGGACGTCACCACCCTCGCCGAGGTCACCGGAAACATCGGCACCGTCGGTTACGGCCTCGCGGCGGTCGGCCCGGGCATCGGCCTCGGCATCCTCATCGGCAAGACGATCGAGGGCATGGCTCGCCAGCCCGAGGTCTCCGGCCAGCTCCGTACCACGATGTTCATCGGTATCGCCTTCGTCGAGGTGCTCGCGCTCCTCGGCCTGGTGGCCGGCTTCATCGTTCCGTGATGATGACCTCTTCCCTGAACACCTCCACGCCGGCGGTCCTCGCCGCCGAGGGGACCGAGCAGAACATCCTGCTGCCGCACACGTACGACATCGTGTGGTCGCTGATCATCGTGATCATCGTCGGGTTCGTGTTCTACCGGTACGTCCTGCCCAAGTTCCAGGCCGTGCTGGACGAGCGCACCGCGAAGATCGAGGGCGGCATCGCCAAGGCGGAGAAGGCCCAGGAGGAGGCTGCGGAGGCGCTGAAGGAGTACCACCAGCAGCTCGCCGAGGCCCGTGCCGACGCGGCGAAGACCCGCGAGGAGGCGCGCGCCGAGGGCACCGCCATCGTCGCGGAGCTCCGCACCAAGGCGCACGAGGAGGCCTCGCGCATCGTCGAGACCGCCCACCGCCAGATCGAGGCGGAGCGCCAGACGGCGGCCGTCTCGCTGCGCGCCGAGGTCGGCGAGCTGGCCACCGAGCTGGCATCCAAGATCGTCGGCGAGTCGCTGCAGGACTCCGCGCGCCAGTCGCGCGTCGTCGACCGCTTCCTCGACGAGCTCGAGGCCGCGGGTGACGAGTCGCGCACGGCGACGCCGGTCGGCAACTCGGTCGGCAAGGAGGGCTGATGCGGGGCACCAGCGGAGCATCCCTCGCGGCGGCGCAGGAGCGGTTCGAGCCGGTCCTGCGGTCCGCCGGGGCCGACGCGAAGGCGCTCGGCGAGCAGCTGTTCGCCGTCGTCGCCGCCCTGGACGGGTCCGGGCCGCTGCGCCGGTCGCTCGCCGACCCGTCGCGCGACCCGGAGGACCGTGCGGCCCTGGCGGGCCGCGTGCTGGCCGGGGGCTTCGACGAGCGCGTCGTGGACCTCGTCACGGGGCTGGCGCGGTCGCGCTGGTCCGGCGACCGGGACCTCGCGGACGCCGTCGAGCGTCTCGGCCTCGACGCCGTGCTGGCGTCCGCCGAGGCGCGGGGCACCCTCGAGACGGTCGAGGACGAGCTGTTCCGGCTGACCCGGGCGCTCGTCGGGCAGCGTGAGGCGCGCCAGGTGCTCTCGGACTCCACGACGGAACCCGGGCGCCGCGCGCAGCTCGTCGACTCCCTGCTCACGGGCAAGGTGGACGACGTGACGCTCGTGCTCGCCCGTCGCGCCACGACCGCCCTGCGCGGCCGCCGCTTCGTGGCGACGCTGCTGTGGTACGGGGAGATCGCCGCCGAGCGTCGTCGTCGTCTCGTGGCCACGGTCACGAGCGGCAGCGTGCTCAGCCAGTCCCAGCAGGACCGGCTCGCCGGGCTGCTCGAGCGTGCCTACGGGCGCCCCGTGCAGCTCAACGTCACGGTCGACGCCGCCGTCATCGGCGGCCTGCGCATCCAGGTCGGCGCCGACGTCGTCGACTCCACCGTGCTGTCCCGCCTGGCCGACGCCCGTCGCCGGCTGGCCGGCTGAACCCCTAGGCCCAGCGCCGGCCCCGGTCGGCTACGCAGAACGTGAGGCCGCGCGATACGCGGCCACGACAGGAGAGAGCAATGGCTGAGCTGACGATCCGGCCGGAGGAGATCCGCGCCGCTCTGGACAGCTTCGTGAAGTCGTACGAGCCCGAGGGCGCGGTCAGCGAGGAGGTCGGCCGCGTCACCGTCGCCGCCGACGGCATCGCCTACGTCGAGGGTCTCCCCGGCGCGATGGCGAACGAGCTGCTGCGGTTCGAGGACGGCACGCTCGGCCTCGCCCTGAACCTGGACGTCCGGGAGATCGGCGTCGTCGTCCTCGGCGAGTTCACGGGCATCGAGGAGGGGCAGGAGGTCCGCCGCACCGGCGAGGTCCTGTCCGTCCCCGTGGGCGAGGGCTATCTCGGCCGCGTCGTCGACCCGCTGGGCAACCCGATCGACGGCCTGGGCGACATCGAGAGCGAGGGCCGCCGCGCCCTCGAGCTCCAGGCGCCCGGCGTCATGCAGCGCAAGTCGGTGCACGAGCCGCTGCAGACCGGCATGAAGGCGATCGACTCGATGATCCCGATCGGTCGCGGTCAGCGTCAGCTGATCATCGGCGACCGGCAGACCGGGAAGACCGCGATCGCGATCGACACGATCATCAACCAGAAGGCCAACTGGGAGTCGGGCGACCCGAGCAAGCAGGTCCGCTGCATCTACGTCGCCGTCGGCCAGAAGGGC
>NZ_JBHXAW010000189.1:0-8729 GCF_042726645.1 Isoptericola sp. NPDC060257 | reverse complement strand
GCCGGCGCGCTCGCGGTGCCCCCGGCGGGGTGTGCCTTGCCCCCGGGGGCGCGGGGGGCCCCGCCCCCGGGCCGGGCGGGGCCCCCCCCCGCGACGTTCCTGCTCCCCCGCGTCATGGCGGACCTCGCCGGCACCGCGATCGCGCTGCGCTGCGCCGACGTCGACATCGCGGAGGCCGAGTACGGACCGCTCACCGCGGACCACGACGTCGTCGTCGCGCACTCGCTCACCAGCGTGCGGCCCGCCGGGGCGGAGGGCCTGACCGTGGTGCCGCTCGCCCGCGAGCCCCTCGACATCGCGATGGCCGCCGACCACCCGCTCGCGCGCCTGCCGCACGTGCGGCCGCGCGACCTCGTCGACCAGGACTGGATCGGGGTGCCCCTCGGCTACCCGTTCGACACCGTGCGGCTCGCCGTCGAGCAGGCCACGGGGGCCGAGCTGCGCGTGGTGCAGCGGCTGCGCGACAACCGCCTCATCGAGGCGCTCGTCGCCGCGGGCGACCAGGTCGCCGTGCTGCCGCGCTTCACCACGCCCACCGGCGACCGCCTCGTGCTGCGCGAGCTGACCGACGTCGCCATCGCGCGGCACGTCTCCGCCGTCCTGCGGCCCGACCGGGCCGAGCGCCTCGCCGTCCGCCGCGTCGTCGACGCGTTCCGCCGCGCGGGCGCCGACGTCGAGGTGGAGATGGCGGGAGCCACCGACGGCTGACGATGCCGCAGAGGTGCCCCCGCCCGGGTTCGAACCGGGACTGGGCCGGGTTTAAGCCGGCTGCCTCTGCCAGTTGGGCTACGGGGGCGGGACGACGGAGCGGGCGCCCGGCCGGCCTCGGAGAGGTCGACCCGGCGCCCGCTCACGGTACCGGTGCGGCGTCAGCCCTTCTCGGCGCGCGCGGCCGACGACTCGGCCTTCTGCTCCACCTTCTCGCCGGGCTGCTTCGGCGGCACGGACGCCTTGCGGAACTCGTCGCGCGGGTCGTGCAGGGAGCCGAGGGACACGATCTCGCGCCCCATGAGGAACTGGCCGACCCAGCCGATGAGGATGCGCACCTTGCGGTTGCCGGTCGGCATCGCCATGACGTGGTAGCCGCGGTGCGCGAGCCACGCGAGCGGGCCGCGCAGCTTGAGGAAGCCGAACAGCTCCGCGACGCCCTTGTACAGGCCGAGGGACGCGACGACGCCGACGCTCTTGTGCGCGTAGTCCTCGGGCTGCTCGCCCTTGAGGACGGCGACCAGGTTGTCGGCGAGCTTCGTCGCCTCGCGGATCGCGTGCTGCGCGTTCGGCGGGCAGAACTGGCCGGGGTTGAGCACGTCCGGCACGGCGGCGCAGTCGCCCGCGGCCCAGGCGTCGGGGACGATCTCGCCGTCCTCCGTCGCGACCTGCAGGGTGGGCTTGACGATGACGCGGCCCATCCGGTCGAACGGGAGGTCCGACTCCTCCTTGATGACCGGGTTCGCCTTGACGCCGGCGGTCCACACGATCGTCTCGGTGTCGAACTCGACGCCCGTCGAGGTGACGACGTGCCCGTCCACGCAGGACGACAGGAACGTGTTGAGGTGGAACTCGATGCCGCGCTTCTTCATCTCGTCGAGCGCCCACAGGCCCATGGGCTCCGAGACCTCGGGAAGGATGCGGCCCGAGCCCTCGATCATGACGAAGCGCAGGTCCTCGGCGTCGATCGTCGGGTAGTTGCGCGTGGCGTACCGCGCCATGTCCTCGATCTCGGCCAGCGCCTCGATGCCGGCGAAGCCGCCGCCGACGAACGTGAACGTCAGCATGCGCTTGCGCGCGTCCGCGTCCCACGTGGACGAGGCGACGTCCATGCGGTTGAGCACGTGGTTGCGGACCGCGATGGCCTCCTCCACGTTCTTGAAGCCGATCGCGTTCTCCGCGAGGCCCGGGATGGGCAGCGTGCGGGAGACCGAGCCGAGGCCGACGACGAGCTGGTCGTACGAGACCTCGTAGTCCGGCCCCTCCTCGGGGTGGATCGTGACCTTGTGCCCGGCGTGGTCGATGTGGTTGACCAGGCCCTGCAGCACGTCGATGCCCTTGAGGGCCTTGCGGTGCGGGGCGACGACGTCGCGGGCGTCGATCGAGCCCGCGCCGGCCTCCGGCAGGAACGGCGCGTAGGTCATGTACGGCCGCGGGTCGACGACGACGATCGCCGCGTCCTGCTTGCCGAGCTTGCGGCGCAGACGACGCGCCGCATAGAGGCCGACGGAACCACCGCCGAGGACGACGATGCGGGGCACCTTGCGGGGCCGCGGAGCCGCGGCGGGCGCGTCCTGGACAGAGGTGTCCGACGACAGAACGTTCTGAGGCATGAACACCATTCTACGACCGTGCCGGGGGCACGCAGTCGGGCCGTCCATCCTGCGGCCCCCGGCAGCTTTCGCGCAGGTCAGGCCGCACGGTCACGCGAGCGAGAGGGCGATGCCGTCGAGGATGTCGCTCTCGCTGGTCACGACGTCGGTCAGCGTGCCGCCCGCGGCGGCGACGTCGTCGCGCACCCGCCGCACGACCTCGGACCAGACCAGCGCGCCCGCGCCGATGACGTCCGCGCGACCGGGGTGCATGAACCCGAGGGCGAGGCGCTGCTCGCGGGTGCGGTGCAGCAGGTCGTCGCACGCGGCGAGCACCCGGTCGACGCCGAGGACGGCGCCGTGCACGGCGTCGCGCCGGTACTCCGCCAGCCCCAGGACGTGAGCGGTCACCGACGTCACCGAGCCGGCGAGACCGACGAGCGTCGTGGTCCGGCCGAACGGCACGGTGCGGGCGGCGTCGTCGAGCGCGGCGCGCACGTCGGCGCGCGCGGCCTCCACCTCGGCCGGCGCGGGCGGGTCGGAGTGCAGGTGGCGCTCCGTCATGCGCACCGACCCGACGTCGAGCGAGAGGGCGGCCTCCGGCGTCGTCGTGCCGAGCACCAGCTCGGTCGAGCCGCCGCCGAGGTCCACCACCAGGTACGGCCCGGGGTGCTGCGCGGCCACGCCCGCGGTCGCGCCGCGGAACGACAGCTCCGCCTCCTCACGGCCCGAGGCCACCTCGGCGTCGACGCCCAGCGCCGCGCGGACTCCGTCGAAGAACTCCCGCCGGTTGCGCGCGTCGCGCGTGGCCGACGTCGCGACGAAGCGCACGCGCGTGGCGCCCGCCTCGGTGATGACCTTCGCGTAGTCGCGCGACGCCTCGAGCGTGCGCGCGAGCGCCTCCGGGGCGAGCTCGCCCGTGCGGTCCACGCCCTGTCCGAGCCGCACGATGCGCAGCCGCCGGTCGATCTCGGTGAGCGTGCCGCCGGGGCCGACGTCGGCCACCAGGAGGCGGATGGAGTTGGTGCCGCAGTCGATCGCGGCGACCCGCGTCGCGCGTGTGGAGCTCTCTGTCACGGGCCACACTGTCTCATCCGACACCGACGGCCCGCCTGCCGGCCGTCAGCAGGTGCAGCGGTCGGGCCGCCACTGGTCGCGGACGAGGGCGAGCGCCTCGTCGCCGAGCGGGTTCACTCCCGGCCCCGCGGCCAGCGCGTGGCCCATGAGCACGTGGATGCACTTGACGCGCGTGGGCATGCCGCCGGCGGAGATGCCCTCGATCTCGTCGACCTGCCCGAGCTCGGCGCGCCGGGCGAGGTAGTGCTCGTGCGCCCGGCGGTACGCGGCCGCCAGCTCCTCGTCCTCGGCGAGGCGCGCCGTCATCTCCTTCATCACGCCGTCCGCCTCCAGCCGCGACGCGGCGGCGACCGCCCCCGGGTGCGTGAGGTAGTACGTGGTCGGGAACGGCGTGCCGTCGGGCAGCCGCGGCGCGGTGCGCACGACGAGCGGGCGACCGCACACGCAGCGGGCGGCGATGCCGACGACGCCGCGCGGCTCGCGGCCGAGCTGCTCGGCGAGCACCTCGAGGTCGCGATCGGTGACCACGGTCGGGTCGGCGTCGCCGACGGGGGCGGAGTGGTCGGTCATAGGGGAGGTCCTCGGGGCGTCGCGGGCGGGGCAGCACCCATTCTCCCCCGAGCGCTCCCCCGCCGGTGCCGCTGCCGGGGTGCGCCCGCTCACCACTCCGCGAACGAGCCGTCCGCGTGCCGCCACACGGGGTTGCGCCACCGGTGCCCGACCGCGGCCCGCTCGCGCACGTAGTCCTCGTCCACCTCGATGCCGAGGCCGGGGCCGCGCGGGATCTCGACCGACCCGTCGGAGTAGGCGAAGACGGATGGGTCGACGACGTAGTCGAGCAGGTCGTTGGAGGTGTTGTAGTGGATGCCCAGGCTCTGCTCCTGGATCACCGCGTTGTAGGTGACGGCGTCGAGCTGCAGGCAGGCGGCGAGCGCGATCGGCCCTAGCGGGCAGTGCGGGGCGACGGCGATGTCGTACGCCTCGGCCATGGCCGCGATCTTGCGGACCTCGGTGATGCCGCCGGCGTGGGAGAGGTCGGGCTGGATGACGTCGACGACGCCGGACGTGATGACGTCCTTGAAGTCCCACCGCGAGTACAGGCGCTCCCCCAGCGCGATGGGCGTGCTGGAGGCGCGCAGCACGTCCGCGATGCCGTCGACGTGCTCGGACAGCACCGGCTCCTCGACGAACATCAGGTGGTACGGCTCCAGCGCCTCGAGGAGGACGCGCGCCATCGGGCGGTGCACCCGCCCGTGGAAGTCGACGCCGATGCCGACGTCGGGCCCGACGGCCTCGCGGACGGCGGCGACGTTGGCGACGACCCGCTCCACCTTGCCCCGGGTGTCGAGGTACTGCAGCTCCTCGGGGCCGTTCATCTTCACGGCGGAGAAGCCGCGCCCGACGGCCTCGCGCGCGGCCGCGGCGGTCTCGGCCGGCCGGTCGCCGCCGATCCACGAGTACACCTTGATGCGGTCGCGCACGCGCCCGCCCAGCAGCTCGTGCACGGGCACCCCGAGCGCCTTGCCCTTGATGTCCCACAGCGCCTGGTCGATGCCGGCCAGCGCGCTCATGTGGACGCCGCCGCCCCGGTAGAAGCCGGAGCGGTACAGCACCGTCCAGTGGTCCTCGATATGCCGCGGGTCCTTGCCCACCAGGTAGTCGGACAGCTCCTCGACGGCGGCCGCGACGCTCGCGGCGCGACCCTCCAGGACGGGTTCTCCCCAGCCGACGATCCCCTCGTCGGTCTCGATCTTCAGGAAGAGCCAGCGGGGCGGGACGGCGAACGTCGTCAGCGACGTGATCTTCACGGCTTCCTCTCAGCGTGGGGTGCGGGGTCAGCGGTTCGTGTGCTCGGCCCAGACGCGGACGAGCTCGGCGGCGCGGGCGGCGACGGTCGCGGCGGCGTCGCCGGGCCGGTACAGCGAGGTGCCCAGGCCCGCGCCCGCCGCGCCGGCGCGGGCCCACCCGCCGAGGGTCGTGGCGTCGACGCCGCCCACGGGGACGAGCGCCGTGCCGGAGGGCAGCACGCTCGCCCAGGCGCGCAGGCCCGTGACGCCGACCGCGGTGGCCGGGAACAGCTTGACCGCGGTGGCCCCGGCGTCGAGCGCGGCGAACGCCTCGGTGGGCGTCGCCGCCCCCGGGAAGCTCTCCAGCCCGAGCCGCACGGTCTCCGCGACGACGTCGGGCCGGGTGTTCGGCGACACGACGAGCGAGGCCCCGGCGGCGGCGGCGCGGCGCACGTCGTCGGGGGTGAGCACCGTGCCCGCCCCGACCCGCGCGTCCGGGCCCGCGGCCTCGCGGATGCGGCGGACCGACACCAGCGGGTCGGGAGAGTTGAGCGGCACCTCGACGGCGTCGAACCCCGCCTCGAGGACGGCGACCGCGACGTCGACGGCCTCGGGCGGCGTCACTCCTCGCAGGATGGCGACGAGGCCGACGGGTCGGTGCGTCATGAGAGTCCTTCCTCGGTGCGGGACGGGGTGGTGGCGTGGTGGCGGTCCCGGGTCCGGGGTCCGGGTGCGGGTGCGGCCACGAGCCCGGCGTCGCGGGCGACGCGCCACAGGCCGCGCACCGCCACGTCCTGGCCGGCGACGTGCGCGGCGGCGCCGTGGCGCCCGAGCGCCCGGTCGTAGCGGCGCGCGGTCGCGCCGGAGGCGCACACCGTGACGCGCGGGGCCGGGTCGGCGCGCAGCGCGTGCCGCACCTCGGACCCGACGAGAAGGCCCGAGAGGTAGTCCGCCACCTCGGCCGGCCGGAGCATGCCCGCCATGACGAGGGTGCGCGCCGTGAACAGCAGCGCCGCCAGCCCGCGCTCGTCCCCGCGCCGCGCCTCGGCGTCGAGCCCACGGTCGAACGCCTCCCACGAGCTGGGCCCCGTGCCGTCGTCAGCATCGTCCTCGCGGCCGTCGCCGGGGCCGTCGTCGGCGAGGCGGGCCAGGATGCTGTCGCGCAGCAGGAGGCCGTACAGCTCGCCGGTCATGACCGTGCCGAAGCCCGTGACCAGGTCGCCGTCGAGGTGCACCCACTTGGAGTGCGTGCCCGGCAGCACCGCCGTGGCGAGCGCCGCGCCGCCCTCCTCGCGGGCCTCCTCCAGCGCGCCGAGCAGCTGCACCTCCTCCCCGCGCAGGACGTCGGGGTCCGGCTCGGTGACCCGCAGGCCCGGCACCAGGTGCACGACGGTGCCGACGTCGGTCCCGGTGACCGGCACCGGCGTGAGGTGGTCGGCGAGCCGCGGGAGCGCGGCTGGAACGTCGAGGTACCCCGCGTCCGCCCACCCGTGGTTGGAGCCCACCATCCCCGCGGCCAGGACGGGCAGGCCGGGGCGGCGGTCGAGCCAGGACCCGCACAGGCGCGCGAACGTGCGCTCGAACGCGGCGGCACGCTCCGGCGCGGAGCCGGCGCCCGCGGAGCAGCGGAGGGTGCCGTCGTCCGTCCGGACCTCGTCGAGGACCGCGCCTGCGGCGTCCAGGAGCCAGCCCCGGAAGCTGGAGGTGCCCCAGTCGAGGGCGACGAGCGCGGCGTCGCGCCCGGGTGCGTCATCGGCCATGGTCGTGAACGGTAGGCAGCCGTTCCCGATGATGAGAACTGTGTCCCGATTATCGGGATAGCCTCGTCGCCGTGAGCCTGCCCCTCCCCCCGGAGTCCCCCGCGCCCTCGGGCACGCAGACGCTGGCCCGCGGCATCGCCGTCGTCGATGCCGTCGCCCGCGGGCACGGCCGCCTGCGCGACATCGCCGCCGACACCGGCATCGGCCGCAGCACCGCCCACCGCCTGCTGCAGCTGCTGCTCGCCACCGGGTACGTGCGCCGCCTCGAGGACGGCCGGTACGCGCTCGGCCCGGCGCTCATCGAGCTCGGCTACCAGGCGCTGCAGGAGAACCCCGTCGCCGACGTCGCGGCCGGGCCGCTCCGGGCGCTCGCAGCCCGCGTCTCCGACACCGTGCACCTCGCCGTCGAGGACCGCGGCCAGGTGCTCTACCTCGACAAGATCCCCGGCACCCGCGGCGCGGAGATGCGCTCCCGGGTCGGGCACCGGATGCCGCTCACGCGCACCGGGGTGGGCAAGGCCCTGCTGCTCGACCGCCCCGACCGGTGGCGCGAGCAGTTCGTCGCCGAGCGGCGCGTCGGCGAGGACGCGCCGGAGGGACCGACGGCCGACGTGCTCACGCCCGACGAGTTCGTCGCCGTCATGGAGGCGTCCGCCCGTCGCGGGGTCGCGTTCGACCTGGAGGAGAACGAGCCCGGCATCCTCTGCGTCGCCGCGCCCGTGCGCGACGCGTCCGGCGCGATCGTCGCCGCCGTGAGCGTCTCCGCCACCCGTCCGTACATGCCGCCCGCGCGGGTGGAGTCGCTCGTGCCCGTCGTCCTCGACACCGCCGCCGCCGTCGCGGCCGGGCTCGGCCACCGGCCGGGCGGACGCTGACCGACGGTCCGCCGGCGCGGGTCAGCCTCCCGACGACGGGCTGGGGGAACCGCCGGGCCCGGGCTCGTCGCCCGTGGCGTCGTCGTCCGTGGTGGCCGGCCCGTCGGCCACCCGCACCGACTCCCAGACCGACTGGTACCAGGGCACGCTCGGGCCCGTGGACGTCCCCACCGGCCCGGAGCCCACGGCCTCGCCCGTCACCGGGTCGACGTCGTCGTCCCCCGCCGCGTCGGGGTCGACGACGCGCCACACCTTGTCGGCCGGCATGACGAAGCTGAGGCGCGACCGCGCCTGCTCCTCGACGTACGACCGGTCCTCCCAGCGGCCGAGCTCCACCTCCAGCCGGTCGCGCTCGGCGCGGTTCTGGGCCAGCTCCGTGCGCAGGCGGTCCAGCTCGTGCGCCTGCGTCACCGCGCCGCGCACCGTGGGCAGCAGGAGCACCACCGCGAGCAGCACCACCACCGACAGCACGATGAGCCGGACGGTGAGCACCTCCGGCAGCACCAGCCCGTAGCGGCTGCGCCGCCGGTCCTCGCGCGCCGGCCCGGCCGGACGACGCGACCCGCGCCGCGAGCCCGCCGCGCCCTTGCCGCTCGTGGCGGTTCCCTTGCCGGAGCCCTTGGCCGTGCCCTTCGCGCCCGCGCTCGCGCTCGCGCCCTTCGCCGGGGCCTTGGGCTTGGTGCCCACCGACGCGTTCGACGTCGTCGTGGGCCGCGCGGAACCGCCGCGCGCCCCCGAGGGCCGCGACGCCGGGCGGCGGGCGGCGGGCGAGGTCGGTCGACGGGCAGGCACGCCCCGATTCTGCCGAGCCGCACCGCCCGGGGCCGGGACCGTCGTCGGCGCGCCCGGCAGCTCCGGCATCGAGGGTGCTGAATTGCTCTTCGAGACGGCCGCCGGTCGAGGATCGATCCAGCACGCTCGATGCGGACG
>NZ_JBHXAW010000188.1:0-8874 GCF_042726645.1 Isoptericola sp. NPDC060257 | reverse complement strand
GAGCCTCCTGCGCGCCCGGCGCGTGCCGCCCGAGGTGCGGTGCGTCCGGCGTCACAGCGGTCGAACCCCGTTCCGGCTTGGAATCACGGGGTTCCCTGTGGCAAGATGTTCAGGTTGCCTGTCACGGGCGCGTTCTTTCTCGTGTCGAACAGTGTGTAGCACCACGGTGCGTGTGCCGGTCCGGATCTCCGGAACGGTCCCGTCACCTGGAGCGGATCCCCTCCCGGAGAGGGGTCGCGGGGTTGCCGGCTGTCGACGCGCTAGAGCGCCCCGCGGGACACATGTCTCGACAGGCCCGACAAACGTCGTGGTCCGCCCCGCGGACCACAATCAACGGCCCCACGCCGGTTCGGTGTGCGCCCGGGTACGTCGCCTAGCGCGACACGCCCGAGCGCGGGGGTCGGACAGTAGCGGTTCGAGAGAGAGAGTCAGACGACGCCATGGCGGGACAGAAGATCCGCATCCGGCTCAAGTCCTACGACCACGAGGTCATCGACAGCTCGGCGCGCAAGATCGTCGACACGGTGACGCGCGCTGGTGCGACGGTCGTGGGTCCGGTGCCGCTGCCGACGGAGAAGAACGTCTTCACCGTCATCCGGTCGCCTCACAAGTACAAGGACAGCCGCGAGCACTTCGAGATGCGCACGCACAAGCGGCTCATCGACATCATCGATCCCACGCCGAAGGCCGTCGACTCGCTCATGCGGATCGACCTGCCTGCCGACGTGAACATCGAGATCAAGCTCTGAGGCTGGGATAGATATGACCAACCAGCAGAAGAACGTGACCGCGGTGCTCGGCACCAAGCTCGGCATGACGCAGCTGTGGGACGACGCCGGTCGTCTGGTCCCCGTCACCGTCGTGGCCGTCCCGACCAACGTCGTGACGCAGGTCCGCTCCGCGGACGCCGACGGCTACGCGGCCGTGCAGCTCGCCGCCGGCCAGATCGACCCGCGCAAGGTCACCAAGCCGCTCAAGGGCCACTTCGAGAAGGCCGGCGTCACGCCGCGTCGTCACGTCGCCGAGGTCCGCACCGAGGACGCCGCCGAGTTCACGCTCGGCCAGGAGATCACCGCCGAGGCCTTCGAGGCCGGTGCCGTGGTCGACGTCGTCGGCACCACCAAGGGCAAGGGCACCGCCGGTGTCATGAAGCGCCACGGCTTCTCCGGCGTCGGCGCCTCCCACGGTGCTCACCGCAACCACCGCAAGGCCGGCTCGATCGGCGGCGCCTCGACGCCGTCGCGCGTGTTCAAGGGTCTGCGGATGGCCGGTCGCATGGGCCACGAGCGCATGACCGTCCAGAACCTGACCGTCCACGCGGTCGACGCCGAGAAGGGTCTGCTGCTCGTCAAGGGCGCGGTTCCCGGCCCCAAGGGTGGCGTCGTCGTCGTGCGTACCGCTGCGAAGGGTGCGTGACCCCATGGCCAACCAGACCGTCGACGTGCTCGACGCCCAGGGCAAGAAGGCCGGCACCGCCGAGCTTCCCGCCGAGGTGTTCGACACCGTCACCAACGTCCCGCTGATCCACCAGGTGGTCGTGGCGCAGCGCGCCGCCGCCCGCCAGGGGACGCACGCCACCAAGACCCGCGGCGACGTCCGCGGCGGTGGCCGCAAGCCGTACAAGCAGAAGGGCACCGGCCGCGCCCGTCAGGGTTCGACCCGCGCCCCGCAGTTCGCCGGCGGTGGCACCGTCCACGGCCCGCAGCCGCGCAAGTACGACCAGCGGACCCCGAAGAAGATGAAGGCCGCCGCGCTCCGTGGCGCCCTCTCCGACCGGGCTCGCGCCGGCCGCGTCCACGTGGTCTCCGGCTTCGGCCTCGACGGCGCGCCGTCGACCCGGACCGCCGTCAAGACGATCGCGGCGCTCACCGAGCGCACGCACGTCCTCGTGGTCACCGAGCGCTCGGACGAGCTGACGATCCTGTCGCTCCGCAACGTCGAGCAGGTCCACCTGCTGACCGCGGACCAGCTCAACACCTACGACGTGCTCGTCTCCGACGACGTCGTCTTCACCGAGGGCGCGCTCGCCGCGTTCCTCGCCGGCCCGGCCACGGGCAAGAGCGTGAAGGCTGTCGCCACGGAGTCCGAGGCGGCCGAGACCGAGGAGGCCACCAAGTGACCGCCGTGACGAAGGACCCGCGCGACATCCTGATCGCGCCGGTCGTCTCCGAGAAGTCCTACAACCTCCTCGACGAGGGCAAGTACACCTTCGTCGTGGACCCGCGGGCCAACAAGACCGAGATCAAGATCGCGGTCGAGCAGGTCTTCGGCGTCAAGGTCGACTCGGTCAACACGATCAACCGCAAGGGCAAGGCGCGTCGCACGCGCTTCGGCCTGGGCAAGCGCAAGGACACGAAGCGCGCGATCGTGACCCTCCGTGAGGGCACGATCGACATCTTCGGCGGTCCGGCTTCCTGAGGCGCAGAGAGCAGATCGAGGACTAACCCATGGGAATCCGTAAGTACAAGCCGACGACGCCCGGACGCCGCGGCTCCAGCGTCGCCGACTTCGTCGAGATCACGCGCTCGCAGCCGGAGAAGTCTCTGGTCCGTCCGCTGTCCAAGACGGGTGGGCGCAACAACTCCGGTCGCATCACGACCCGTCACAAGGGCGGTGGCCACAAGCGTGCCTACCGCGTGATCGACTTCCGTCGCCACGACAAGGACGGCGTGCCCGCCAAGGTCGCGCACATCGAGTACGACCCGAACCGCACGGCTCGGATCGCGCTCCTGCACTACGCGGACGGCACGAAGCGCTACATCGTCGCGCCGAACAAGCTGTCGCAGGGCGACGTCGTCGAGGCCGGTGCCGGCGCCGACATCAAGCCCGGCAACAACCTGCCGCTGCGCAACATCCCGACCGGTACGGTCATCCACGCCGTCGAGCTCCGCCCCGGTGGCGGCGCGAAGATCGCCCGCTCCGCGGGTGCCTCCGTGCAGCTCGTCGCGAAGGACGGCCCGTACGCGCAGCTGCGCATGCCGTCCGGCGAGATCCGCAACGTCGACCTGCGCTGCCGCGCCACGGTCGGCGAGGTGGGCAACGCCGAGCAGTCGAACATCAACTGGGGCAAGGCCGGCCGCAAGCGGTGGAAGGGCGTCCGCCCGACCGTCCGTGGCGTGGTCATGAACCCGGTCGACCACCCGCACGGTGGTGGTGAGGGCAAGACCTCCGGTGGTCGCCACCCGGTCAGCCCGTGGGGCCAGCCCGAGGGCCGGACCCGCCGCCCGAACAAGCCGAGCGACAAGCTGATCGTCCGCCGTCGCCGCACCGGCAAGAAGCGCTGAAAAGGAGCCTGACAGATGCCTCGTAGCCTGAAGAAGGGCCCCTTCGTCGACGACCACCTGCAGAAGAAGGTGGACGCTCAGAACGAGAAGGGGACCAAGAACGTCATCAAGACCTGGTCCCGTCGGTCGGTCATCACGCCCGACTTCCTCGGTCACACCTTCGCCGTGCACGACGGCCGGAAGCACACCCCGGTCTTCGTCACCGAGGCGATGGTCGGCCACAAGCTCGGCGAGTTCGCTCCCACGCGAACCTTCCGCGGCCACGTGAAGGACGACAAGAAGGGCCGTCGCCGCTGACCCCCGGGTCAGCCGGACGACAGGCCCCGACGGTCTGAGAAAAGGAAGCAGGACAGCAATGGAAGCCAAGGCGCAGGCGCGGTTCGTCCGTGTCACGCCCCAGAAGGCCCGGCGCGTCGTGGACCTCATCCGTGGCAAGCAGGCCGCCGAGGCCGTCGCGGTGCTGAAGTTCGCGCCGCAGGCGGCGAGCGAGCCGATCCGCAAGGTTGTGGAGAGCGCCGTCGCGAACGCCCGGGTGAAGGCCGACCGCGCCAGCGAGCGTTTCGACGAGACGGAGCTCTTCGTCTCGGCGGCGTTCGTCGACGAGGGGCCGACGCTCAAGCGGTTCCGTCCGCGGGCGCAGGGGCGTGCGAGCCAGATCCTCAAGCGCACCAGCCACATCACCGTGGTCGTCGCACCGCGTGAGCAGAAGGAAGGGGCCCGATAGTGGGGCAGAAGGTTCACCCGCACGGGTACCGCCTCGGCATCACCACCGACCACCGGTCGCGCTGGTTCGCCGACAGCACCAAGCCTGGTCAGCGGTACCGCGACTACGTCCGCGAGGACGTGGCGATCCGCAAGCTCATGAGCACCGGTCTCGAGCGGGCCGGCATCTCCAAGGTCGAGGTCGAGCGCACCCGCGACCGCGTCCGCGTGGACATCCACACGGCGCGTCCGGGCATCGTCATCGGTCGCCGGGGTGCCGAGGCCGACCGCATCCGCGGCGAGCTCGAGAAGCTCACGGGCAAGCAGGTCCAGCTCAACATCCTCGAGGTCAAGAACGCGGAGATCGACGCGCAGCTGGTCGCGCAGGGCATCGCCGAGCAGCTCGCGAGCCGCGTCTCGTTCCGTCGCGCCATGCGCAAGGGCATCCAGTCCGCGCAGCGCGCCGGTGCCAAGGGCATCCGCGTGCAGGTCTCGGGTCGTCTCGGCGGCGCCGAGATGAGCCGTTCGGAGTTCTACCGCGAGGGTCGTGTGCCGCTGCACACGCTGCGCGCGAACATCGACTACGGCTTCTTCGAGGCCCGCACCACCTTCGGCCGTATCGGCGTGAAGGTGTGGATCTACAAGGGCGACATGACCGAGAAGGAGTTCGCCGCGCAGCAGGCGACTGCCGCCCCCCGCGGGGGTCGTGGTGGTCGTCCGGAGCGTGGGGAGCGCCGTGGTGGCGGTCGTCGCCCCGAGCGTCAGGCCCAGCCGGCCGCCGAGAGCGCCCCCGCGTCCGACGCGGCCCCGGCGCCGGAGCAGGCTGCGGCCCCCGAGTCCGGAACGGAGGCCTGAGTCATGCTGATCCCCCGCAGGCTCAAGCACCGCAAGCAGCACCACCCGAAGCGCTCCGGCGCGGCCAAGGGTGGCACCACGATCGCGTTCGGCGACTTCGGCATCCAGGCCCTCGAGCCCGCCTACGTCACCAACCGCCAGATCGAGGCTGCTCGTATCGCGATGACCCGCCACATCAAGCGTGGCGGCAAGGTCTGGATCAACATCTACCCGGACCGTCCCCTGACCAAGAAGCCCGCTGAGACCCGCATGGGTTCCGGCAAGGGCTCGCCCGAGTGGTGGGTCGCCAACGTCAAGCCCGGCCGCATCGTCTTCGAGCTGGCCGGTGTCGACGAGGAGCTGGCCCGTGAGGCCATGCGCCGCGCGATCCACAAGCTCCCGATGAAGTGCCGTTTCGTGGTGCGCGAGGGTGGTGCGAACTGATGGCAGTCGGAACCAAGGGCATGGCCCCCGCTGACCTCGACGGGTTCGACGACGAGAAGCTGGTCGCCGAGCTGAAGAAGGCCAAGGAGGAGCTCTTCAACCTCCGTTTCCAGTCGGCCACCGGCCAGCTGGAGTCCCACGGTCGGATCAAGGCCGTCAAGCGCGACATCGCGCGGATCTACACGGTCCTGCACGAGCGCGAGCTCGGTATCCGCACGGCCCCGAGCGTGAGTGAGTGAGGCATCGATGAGCGAGAACACCAACGCGGTGGCCGCTGAGACGACCGAGCGCAGCACGCGCAAGGTCCGTCGTGGCTACGTCGTCAGCGACAAGATGGAGAAGACCATCGTCGTCGAGGTCGAGGACCGCAAGAAGCACCCTCTGTACGGCAAGGTCCTGCGCACCACCACCAAGGTGAAGGCGCACGACGAGCAGAACTCCGCCGGTATCGGCGACCTGGTCGAGATCATGGAGACCCGTCCGCTGTCCGCGACCAAGCGGTGGCGCCTGACGGAGATCCTCGAGAAGGCCAAGTGATCCAGAAGGTCTTCTGACCTTCGGCCGGGGCAGGCCGTGACACACGTATGCGGCCCGCCCCGGCCACCACAGCAACTATCCGTTCGGCAAGGCTCGCCCGGGACAGCCTGGGACGAGAACCGGCTCGACGACAGGAGATCAATCGATGATCCAGCAGGAGTCGCGACTTCGGGTCGCCGACAACACGGGTGCCAAGGAGATCCTCTGCATCCGTGTTCTCGGTGGATCCGGCCGTCGCTACGCCGGTATCGGCGACACGATCGTCGCCACCGTCAAGGACGCGATCCCCGGCGGCAACGTGAAGAAGGGCGACGTGGTCAAGGCCGTCATCGTCCGGACCGCCAAGGAGCGCCGTCGTCCCGACGGTTCCTACATCAAGTTCGACGAGAACGCCGCCGTGATCCTCAAGAACGACGGTGAGCCCCGTGGCACCCGCATCTTCGGCCCGGTCGGGCGCGAGCTGCGCGACAAGCGGTTCATGAAGATCATCTCGCTGGCGCCGGAGGTGCTCTGACCATGGCGAAGATCAAGAAGGGCGACCAGGTGATCGTCATCGCCGGTCGCGACAAGGGCAAGACGGGCCGCGTGCTCGAGGTCCTCAAGGACTCCGACCGCATCGTGGTCGAGGGCGTGCAGCGCGTCACCAAGCACGTCAAGGCCGGCCAGACGGCTCGCGGCACCCGCACGGGTGGCATCGAGACCGTCGAGGCGCCGATCCACGTCTCGAACGTGATGGTCGTCGACCCGGAGACCAAGAAGGGCACGCGCGTCGGGTTCCGTACCGAGCAGGTCGAGCGCGACGGCCGTACCCGCACCGTCCGCGTGCGCGTCGCCAAGCGTTCCGGGAAGGACATCTGATGACCGAGACCACTCTCGAGGCCCCGGCCACCCCGCGCCTCAAGCAGAAGTACCGCGAGGAGATCATCGCGGCGCTGCGCGAGGAGTTCGGCCACCAGAACATCCAGCAGGTCGCCGGTCTGACCAAGATCGTCGTCAACATGGGTGTCGGTGACGCCGCCAAGGACTCCAAGCTCATCGAGGGCGCGATCCGCGACCTCACGGCGATCACGGGGCAGAAGCCCCAGGTGACCCGGGCCAAGAAGTCCATCGCGCAGTTCAAGCTGCGCGAGGGCATGCCGATCGGTGCGCACGTCACGCTGCGCGGCGACCGGATGTGGGAGTTCCTCGACCGGCTGCTGTCGATCGCGCTGCCCCGTATCCGCGACTTCCGCGGGCTGAGCCCGAAGCAGTTCGACGGGCACGGCAACTACACCTTCGGTCTCACGGAGCAGTCGATGTTCCACGAGATCGACCAGGACAAGATCGACCGCGTCCGCGGCATGGACATCACGGTCGTGACCACGGCGACGACCGATGACGAGGGCCGCTCCCTGCTGCGCCGTCTCGGCTTCCCCTTCAAGGAGAACTGACATGGCGAAGAAGGCCCTGATCAACAAGGCGAACGCCAAGCCGAAGTTCGCCGTCCGCGCCTACACCCGGTGCCAGCGCTGCGGCCGTCCGCACTCGGTCTACCGCAAGTTCGGCCTCTGCCGGATCTGCCTGCGGGAGATGGCCCACCGCGGCGAGCTCCCCGGCGTCACCAAGAGCAGCTGGTAAAACCACTACGCCGCAGGTCCGGGCGGTGCGCACGCACTGACTGGATACCCCGGCGAGGAAGGGCTGGAGCCCAATGACCATGACAGACCCCATCGCAGACATGCTCACGCGTCTGCGTAACGCGAACTCGGCGCACCACGAGACGGTCACCATGCCGCACTCGAAGCTGAAGTCGAACATCGCGGAGATCCTGCAGGCGCAGGGGTACATCACCGGCTGGAGCGTCGAGGACGCGAAGGTCGGCAAGTCCCTCACCCTGACCCTCAAGTACGGCCCGAGCCGCGAGCGCGCCCTCACCGGCGTCCGCCGCGTGTCGAAGCCCGGCCTCCGCGTCTACGCGAAGTCCACCAACCTGCCCCAGGTCCTCGGCGGCCTCGGCGTGGCGATCCTGTCCACGTCCTCCGGCCTGCTGACCGACCGCCAGGCCCAGGCCAAGGGCGTGGGCGGCGAAGTCCTCGCCTACGTCTGGTAATCCGGAAAGGAGATATCGCCATGTCTCGAATCGGCAAGCTCCCCGTTCCGGTCCCGGCCGGCGTGGACGTCACCATCAGCGGTGCGCTCGTGACCATCAAGGGCCCCAAGGGGACCCTGGAGCACGCGGTGCCCGCCCCCATCACGGTCGCCCAGGACGACGGCTCCCTCGTGGTGTCGCGCCCGGACGACGAGCGTGAGTCCCGTGCGCTGCACGGCCTCACCCGCACCCTCCTGGCCAACATCGTCACCGGTGTGACCCAGGGCTACGAGAAGAAGCTCGAGATCGTCGGTACCGGTTACCGCGTCGCGGCCAAGGGGCAGAGCCTGGAGTTCGCTCTCGGCTTCTCGCACCCGGTCACCGTGACCGCACCCGAGGGCATCACCTTCGCGGTGGAGAGCCCGACCAAGTTCTCGGTCGCGGGCATCGACAAGCAGCAGGTCGGCGAGGTCGCAGCGAACATCCGCAAGATCCGCAAGCCCGAGCCTTACAAGGGCAAGGGCGTGCGCTACGCCGGCGAGGTCGTCCGCCGCAAGGTCGGAAAGGCTGGTAAGTGATGGCTCTCAAGGTTCTGGGCAAGGGCAAGGCCGTCGCTCGTCAGCGCCGTCACCTGCGCCTGCGCAAGAAGATCAAGGGCACCGCGGCGCGTCCGCGCCTCGTCGTGACCCGCTCCTCGCGCCACATGGTGGCGCAGATCGTCGACGACACGGTCGGCAAGACCGTCGCCTCGGCCTCGACCCTCGAGGCCGACCTGCGCGCCCTCGACGGCGACAAGACGGCGAAGGCCCGCAAGGTCGGCGAGCTCGTCGCCGCGCGTGCCAAGGCCGCCGGCGTCGAGACCGTGGTCTTCGACCGCGGTGGCAACAAGTACCACGGTCGGGTGGCTGCGGTCGCCGACGGCGCCCGGGAAGCGGGGCTGGAGCTGTGATGGCCGACGTCCGCGATTTCGCACGGAAGATGAGGATCCTCTGATGGCTGCAGGGC
>NZ_JBHXAW010000187.1:0-8948 GCF_042726645.1 Isoptericola sp. NPDC060257 | reverse complement strand
CCCACCCCGGGGACGCTCGTGCCCGACCTCCGCCCCCCACCGACCCGGAGAGGTTTCCGCCCCATGCCCACGTTCGAGATCGGCGAGCGGGACTTCCTGCTCGACGGCCGCCCCTACCAGGTGATCAGCGGGGCGCTGCACTACTTCCGCGTGCACCCCGACCAGTGGGCGGACCGGATCCGCAAGGCGCGGCTGATGGGGCTGAACACGATCGAGACGTACGTGCCGTGGAACTTCCACGCGCCCGAGCCCGACGTGTTCGACCTCGCCGGACGGCGTGACCTCGGCCGCTTCCTGGACCTGGTCGCGGCGGAGGGGCTGCACGCGATCGTCCGTCCCGGGCCGTACATCTGCGCGGAGTGGGACGGGGGCGGGCTGCCGGCCTGGCTCTTCGCCGGCGGGAGCGCGGGGGTCCGGCGGTACGACCCCGCGTTCCTCGCGGCCATCGGCACCTACTATGCGCACCTGCTGCCGCTGGTGGCCGAGCGGCAGGTGACGCGCGGCGGCCCCGTGCTCCTGGTGCAGGTGGAGAACGAGTACGGCGCCTACCCGGGCGTGCCCGCCGACGAGCGCATCCGCTACCTGCGGGCGCTCGTCGACCTCACGCGGGAGCAGAGCATCGAGGTGCCCCTGTTCACGTGCGACCAGGCCGACGACGAGCACCTGTCGCTCGGCGGCCTGCCCGAGCTGCACAAGACCGCCAACTTCGGCTCGCGGTCGCTGGAGCGGCTCGCCGTGCTGCGGCGGCACCAGCCGACCGGGCCGCTGATGTGCACGGAGTTCTGGGACGGCTGGTTCGACTCCTGGGGGCTCGAGCACCACGTCACCGCGCCGGAGACCACGGCGGCGGACCTGGACGACCTGCTCGGTGCGGGCGCGTCGGTCAACCTCTACATGTTCCACGGCGGCACCAACCTCGGGCTGACCAACGGGGCCAACGACAAGGGCACGTACCTGCCCATCACCACGTCGTACGACTACGACGCCCCGCTGTCCGAGCACGGCGGCCCCACTGCGAAGTTCCACGCCCTGCGCGCGGTGATCGCCAAGCACGCGCCGGTGCCCGACGAGGTGCCCCTCGAGCCGGCCCCGGCCCCGGAGCTCGACGTCGTCCTCGACCGGCGGGTGGCGCTCGATGCCGTCCTGGACCTGGTGTCAGGGCGGAGGTCGCGGACGTCGGCCCCGCAGCCCCCGACGATGGACGACCTGCGCCAGTGGTCCGGCTTCGCGCTGTACGGCACGCGGGTCACGGCCGACGACGCCGTCCTGGTGGTCGAGGAGGTGCGCGACCGCGCCGTCGTCGCGCTCGACGGCGACCCGGTGGGCGTGCTCGACCGCACCACCCACGCCTGGTCGCTGCCGCTGCCGCGGCGGGCCGGCACCCTGACGCTGCTCGTCGAGGACCGGGGGCGCGTCAACTACGGCCCCCGGATCGGCGAGCCCAAGGGGATCGTCGGGACGGTGCGCACCGCCACCCGCGAGCTCACCGACTGGGAGGCCGTGCCCCTGCGGCTCGAGGACGCCCCGGCGCTCCTGGACGACGCCGTGTGGGCGGCCGCGGACGACGCCGGCCGGCTCGACGGGCAGGTCGGCGGGCCCGTCGCCGGGCCCTCGTTCCACCGCGGCACGTTCGCCTCCGTGGCGGGCGTCGACCACTTCCTGCGCCTGGCCGGCTGGACCCGCGGCCTCGTGTGGGTCAACGGCGAGCTGCTCGGCCGGTACTCGAGCCAGGGGCCCACGGGCACGCTCTACGTGCCCGGCCCGCTCCTGCGGGCCGAGGGCAACGAGCTGGTGCTGCTCGAGCTGCACGGCGCCGCCGCGCCCCGCGCGCGGTTCGTCGCGGCCCCCGACCTCGGCCCGACGGAGGCCTGATGGGGGCGCAGCCCGTGGACGATGCCGGGTGGCACGTCGCGTGGTCGCCGGCCGAGGGCGCCCGGCGTGCCCGGGACGTCTTCGCCCGGGTGTTCGGCGGCGACGCCGCCGGAGGCCCGGTCCTCGGCGTGTGGTCCGCGCCGGGCCGCGTGAACCTCATCGGCGAGCACACCGACTACAACGCCGGTCTGTGCCTGCCCACCGCGCTGCCGCACCGCACGTACGTCGCGCTGCGGCCGCGCCCCGACGACGTCGTCCGCCTCGCGTCGGCGCAGGCCGACGGCCTGTGGGAGGCGGACCTCGCCGACGTCGGCGCGGACGGGGGTGCGGCCGGCGGTGTCTCCGGTTGGGGCGCCTACCTGGCCGGGGTGGCGTGGGCGCTGCGCGAGGCGGGGCACCCGGTCGGCGGCTTCGACGCCGCCGTCGACTCCTGCGTGCCGTTCGGCGCCTCGTTGTCGAGCTCCGCGGCGCTGGAGAGCGCCGTCGCCGTGGCGCTGGACGACGTGCACGGGCTCGGCCTGGGCGGCTCCGTCGCAGGCCGGTCCCGCCTGGTCGAGGCGTCCGTGCGCGCCGAGAACGACGTGGCCGGCGCGGCGACGGGCGGGCTCGACCAGTCCGCCTCCCTGCTGTGCCGCGCGGGTGAGGCGCTGCTGCTCGACTTCCGCCCTGGGCTGCCGCCTGAGGAGCACGCCGTCCCGCTGCCGTGGGACCTGGCGTCGGCCGGGCTGGCGCTGCTCGCCGTCGACACCCGGGCGCCGCACCGGCTCGTCGACGGGCAGTACGCCGCCCGGCGCGCGTCGTGCGAGCGGGCGGCCGCGCTGCTCGGCCGCGACAGCCTGCGCGACGTCGGCCCCGTGGCCCTGGACGAGGCCCTCGCCGCGCTGGCCCCGCACGACCCCGACGGCGTGCTGCGCCGCCGGGTGCGGCACGTCGTCACGGAGACGGCGCGCACGGCGGACGTCGCCGAGCTGGTGCGCGCGGGAGCGTACGAGCAGGCCGGGCCGCTGATGACGGCCTCCCACGTGTCGCTGCGCGACGACTTCGAGGTCACCGTGCCCGAGCTGGACCTGGCCGTCGACGCCAGCGTCGCCGCCGGGGCGCTCGGCGCCCGCATGACGGGCGGCGGCTTCGGCGGCTCCACGCTCGCGCTGGTGCGCGAGGGCGACGTCGACGCCGTCGTCGCGCACGTCCGCACCGCGTTCGCCGACGCCGGCCTCGCCGCGCCCGCGTTCCTCCTCGCCCCGCCGTCCGCACCGGCCGGCCGCACCGACTGACTGCACCGACTGACCGCACCACCGACCCGCACGACCCGTCGCACGACCCCACCCATCGCACCGACGCGAGAGAGAGGTTCACCGATGAGCCCGACGAGAAGGAACACCCGACGACGGCTCGCCGCCGGGGCGGCGGGCGCGCTGCTGGCCGCGGGCCTGGTCCCGGCCGCGGCGTCCGCACAACCCGCCACGGGGGCCGTCCGCGCGGCCGTCGCCGACGCCCCCGGGGTGACGGTCCGCCCCGACCCGTCGTACGCGGGGGAACCGTTCGAGGGCTGGGGGACCAGCCTCGTGTGGTTCGCCAACGCCACGGGCGGCTACCCGGACGAGATCCGCGACCGGCTCGCCGACATGGTGTTCGGCGACGAAGGGCTGAACCTCAACATCGCGCGCTACAACGTCGGCGGTGGCAACGCCCCCGACGTGCCCGACTACCTGCGCGCGGGCGGCGCCGTCGACGGCTGGTGGAAGGCGCCCGAGGGCACCACGCGCGAGGACGTGGACTGGTGGGACCCGGCGGACCCGGACCACTGGGACGCGGACGCCGACGCCACCCAGCGCTGGTGGGTGGACCGGATCAAGGACGACGTCACGCACTGGGAGGCCTTCAGCAACTCCCCGCCGTGGTTCATGACCGAGTCCGGGTACGTGTCGGGGAACTTCGACGCGAACGCCGACCAGCTCAAGGCCGAGAGTGTCGACGACTTCGCGCGGTACCTGGTGGGCGCCGTCGAGCGCCTCGAGGACGCGCACGGCATCGACGTCGACACGATCGACCCGTTCAACGAGCCGAACACGAACTACTGGGGCACCCAGCTCGGCGCGGACGGCAACCCGACCGGCGGCCGCCAGGAGGGCGCGCACATCGGTCCGGAGCTGCAGCAGCAGGTCGTCCCGGCGCTCGCGGACGCCCTCGACGGCTCCGGCACCGGCGCCGTGATCTCGGCGATGGACGAGACCAACCCCGGCCGCTTCGCCACCAACTGGAACTCCTACCCGGACGCCGTGCGCGACCAGGTGTCGCAGCTCAACGTGCACACGTACGGCACGGGCCAGCGCACCACGGTCCGCGACATCGCCAAGGGCGAGGACAAGCCCCTGTGGATGAGCGAGGTCGGCGGCTCCTGGTCGAGCACCGGGCAGGACTTCGAGTCCATGGAGTCCGGCCTGGGCAGCGCGCACCAGATCGTGGACGACCTGCGCGAGCTGGAGCCGTCCGCGTGGGTGTTCTGGCAGCCCGTGGAGGACTACGACAACATGGCGCCCGGCGGCGAGAGCCCCGAGGGCGGCAACTGGGGCGAGATCCAGCTCTCGTTCTCCTGCGCGGGGGACGACACGCTCGAGACCTGCCCGATCTACACCAACACCAAGTACTGGGTCACCCAGAACTTCACGCACTACATCGCGCCCGGGGACCGGTTGGTCGGGGTGGACGACACGGACAGCACGGCCGCGGTCTCGGCCGCGGGCGACGCCGCGACCGTCGTGCACGTCAACGACACGACGGCGGCACGCGACGTCACGCTCGACCTGTCGGGCTTCGCGACCACGGCGGGCGCGACGGTCACGCCGGTGACCACCAGCACCGACGGGTACCTCGTCGAGGGCGAGCCGGTGGCCGTGCAGGACGCGGCGGCCACGGTCACCGTGCCGGCGGAGTCGGTGACGACGTTCGTCGTCGACGGCGTCTCGGGTGTCGCGGACGACGCGCCGCTGGCGCTGGACGGCCACGTCGTCCGGCTCGACGGCGCGCAGTCGGGCCGCTCGCTGGCGCCTGACGGCGACGCCCTCCAGGTCGCGACCGACGACCCGGCCGCGGCCGAGCAGCTCTGGACCCTCGAGGACCTCGGCGCCCCCGAAGGCTCGGGCTCGCACCGCACGCGGTACGCCGTGACGAACGTGGCCACGGGGCAGCAGCTCGCGGTGAGCGAGGACACCTCCGCGGTGCTCGCGGACGCCCCGGCCGACCCCGCCGACACCCCGGCGGCCGCGCGCTGGATCCTGTCCACCACCGGCGACGGCACGTACACGTTGGTCAACGCGTCGTCGCGCACCCTGCTCGAGGTGGGCGGCGAGGCCACGGCCGACGGCTCGCCCGTCGGGACCTACCGGGCGACGTCCGGCGCCAACCAGCGCTGGGCCGTGGTCGACGAGACCGTGCTCGGCACCGAGCCGGTGGACGTGTTCACCACGCCGGGCGTCGCGCCGGTGCTGCCGGACGTCGTCACGCCCGTGTACCCGGGCGGCGCGCGCGGCGAACTGCCCGTGACGTGGGACCTGCCCGGCGACGACGCGTGGGCGCGGGCCGGCACGGTCTCGGTCGGCGGCACCGTGCAGGTGCCGGCCGGCGGGACCGTCGAGGCGACCGCGACCGTGCTGGTCGACACGCTCGAGCGGACCAAGACGGCCCGCGCCGAGGCCTACGAGGGCGAGCCGGCGGCCGAGGTCGGGCTGCCCGCCACGGTGACCGCGCTCGCCGCCGGGGGCGGCGAGGTGCAGCGCCCGGTGACCTGGGACGACGTGCCCTCGGGCGCGTTCGACGAGCTCGGGGTGGTCGAGCTGACCGGCGCCGCCGACGACGGCGCGGGCGGCACGCTGCCCGCCACGGTGCGGGTGCTGGTCACCCCGGCGGGCGAGGCGAACGCCGCGCTGGCCGACGGCACCACGGCGGCCGCCACGTCCACCGAGCCCGGGTACCCGGCGTCGCGCGTCATCAACGGCGACACGTCCGACAAGGGCTGGTCCAACTGGCGCTCCGACGCCAAGAACCCTGAGGACACGCTCACCGTGACGCTGCCCGGCACGCGCGATGTCACCGGCGTCGTGACGCGGTTCTACCGGGACGGCTCGCACCGGAGCTGGGCCACCGACGTCGCCGTCGAGGCGCGCGTCGAGGGGGCCTGGCAGCCCGTCGGCGAGGCGTCGACCGACGACGGGACGCTCGTGGCCGAGGTCCCCGCGGACGTGCGCGCGGACGCGGTGCGCGTGGTGATGACGGCGCACCCGGACACGCACCTGGTCGTCAGCGAGGTCGAGGTGCTGGCGAAGGTGCCCGGCGACGCCGCGCCCGCGTGGGACGCGAGGGCGACCTACGACGACGGCGACGTCGTCTTCCACGAGGGCGGGCAGTTCGCCGCCACCTGGTGGACGCGCGGCCAGGAGCCGTCGGCGTCCGCGACCGGGTCGTGGCAGGAGCTCGTCCGCGCCGGCGACGGCACGGCGGTGTGGACGGAGTCGCGGATCTTCGACGACGGCGACGTCGTGGAGCACGACGGCGTGCGGTACGAGGCGCGGTGGTGGACCCGCGACCAGGAGCCCGGCGCGTCGAGGCACGGGCCGTGGGAGGTCGTCGCGGCCGGTCGGTGAGCACCGCCCGTACCCGTCGTCGCGCGTCCACGACGCACGGCGCGTACGGTCTGACCAGGCGGGAGCTGTGAGGGGAGAGCCGGTGTCCGACGACACTTTCCGTGCGCTGGTGCTCGAGGACGACCCTGATTCGGCGGAGTTCGTCCGCATCGCGCTCGCGCGGTACGGGAGCATGCACGTCGACATCGCCACCGACGCCGAGGAGGCGCTGGCCGCGCTGAGGCGCTCGACCTACGACGTCCTCGTGAGCGACATCCAGCTCCCGGGACGCTCCGGGCTGGACATCCTGCCCGAGGTCCGGGCGATCGACCCCACCCTGCCGATCATGATCGTCACCGCGTTCCCGACCGTGACGCACGCCGTCGCCGCCCTGCGGGAGGCGGCCGACGACTTCCTGGTCAAGCCGGTCGCGGCGTCCACGGTGGTGGAACGGGCCACCGAGCTCGCGCAGCGCGCCCGCCGGGTGCGGGAGTCGTCGCGGCAACGGGTCCTGGCGGTCGGCGCCCACCCCGACGACGTCGAGATCGGGGTGGGCGCCACCCTGGCGGCCCACGGGGCGGCGGGGGACGAGCTGGTGATCCTGACGCTCTCGGGCGGCTCGGTGGGCGGTCTTGCCGCGGAACGGCACGAGGAGGCGCTCGCGGCGGCGGACGTCGTCGGCGCGCGTCTGGTGCACCTCGACTTCCCGGACACCCACATCGACCCGGCCGCTGGCGTGATCGGGGCGATCGAGGACGTCGTCGCCGAGGTCGACCCGCACCGCGTGTACACGCACAGCGCGAACGACCGGCACCAGGACCACCGGGCGGTGAACGGGGCGGTGCAGATCGCGGCACGCCAGGTGCCCAGCCTGTGGTGCTTCCAGAGCCCGTCCTCGACCGTGGCCTTCGCCCCGAACCGGTTCGTGGACGTCGACGGCTTCGTCGAGGCGAAGCTGCGGATGCTCGCGGCCTACGTGTCGCAGGCCCACCGCGAGTACATGCAGCCGGACGTGGTGCGAGCGACGGCGCGGTACTGGGCGCGCTTCAGCCCGGCGCGCGAGGTCGAGCCCCTGGAGACGGTCCGGGCCAGCGAGACGCTCGCCCGGTCGTCGGCCGTGCGTGCGACGCCCGCCGTGGACGGGCAGGACTCGGGCGCCCCGGTCGACCTGTCCTCGCTGCTGACCCCGCGGGCCCCCGCCGCGCACCAGAACGTCCGGCGGGGCGGTGCGGGGGCGGGCCCCTGATGACCCGAGACCTGGTCCACCGTCTCGGTCGGACGTCTGACCGGGTCTGGGGCGCGTGGTTCGCCGACGACGCCGTGGGGCTGCGGCAGCTTCCGCTCTCCGTCTCGTTCCTCGTGGTGCTGGTGATCCTGCGCATCAGCGGGGTCGACGGGGACCCGGTGTGGCTCACGCTCGCCGTGGCCCTGGTCGTCGCGGTGCAGCTGGCGGGCAGCCTCGGGCGCTGGGACCGGTGGTCGCCGGGCTGGCGGTGCGTGCTCCCCCTGACGCAGATGGTGGCGATCGGTGCGCTGGAGGTCGGCTCCGGCCTGGTCCTGGCGAGCTTCGACGCGCTGCTGTTCCTCCCGGTCGTGAGCCTGGCGCTGCAGCGGGAGGCCTGGGGGCCGGTGCTGGCGATGGGCGGCTCGGTGCTGGTCCTGTTCGGCCCGATCCTGCTGCCGGTCACGGCCGTCGAGCGGGTCCATCCCGCGATGCACGCGCTGGTGGTGCTGCTGGTGCTCGGCCTGGTGGCGGTCGGGACGCACGGCTTCGTGGGGGTGGCGCGCGGCCAGGCCCAGGAGCTGGGTCGTGCGCGCGACGAGCTCGCTACCGCGGCGCGGCACCTGCGCGAGTCCCGGGACGCCCTGCGGGGCATCATGGCCGCCGCGACGGAGCAGGGCTTCGTGGCGACCGACGTCTCGGGCAGGATCGTCTGGGTCAGCCCGGGCACCCTGCGGGTGCTCGCGCGCGCCGAGGAGGACCTGATCGGCCTCGACGTGTCGCAGCTCGTGGAACCGGCGGCCCTCGCCGCGCGGCTGGCCGAGGCGGACGACGACCCCGGCACGGGACGAGCCCCGGACAGGGTCGCGGCGAACCGGGTCGTGCTGGGCGCCGCGGTCACAGGAGCCACCCACGTCGCCGAGTGGCCCGTGATGCTCCCCGACGGGGAGCGCCGGTACCTCGAGCTCACCGTGACCGAGCGATCCGCGCGCTCCGGGGCCGTGTCGGACCTCCCCGCGGGCTTCCTCGTCGTCGCCACCGACGTCACCGCCCGCCACGAGGAGGAGCGCATCCAGGACGAGTTCGTCGGGCTCGTGAGCCACGAGCTGCGGACCCCGCTCGGGTCGATCCTGGGGTACGTGGACCTGCTGCGGCTTGAGGAGGACCGGCTGGACGACGAGCAGCGGCAGTACCTGGGGGTCGTGCGCGGTGAGGAAGTCGACGGTGCCCTGCGC
>NZ_JBHXAW010000186.1:0-8974 GCF_042726645.1 Isoptericola sp. NPDC060257 | reverse complement strand
CGAGAACTTCGACGTCCGCTTCGCGTTCTTCGCGCAGACGGACGCCGAGACCCGCATCCGTATCCTCGAAGGCCGGCGAACCCGGCTCACCGAGCGGCTGGAGGCGGTCCGAGAGTCTGCCGCACGCACCCGCGAGCGGCTCGACGAGTACACCCTCGAGCTGCAGCGCCACGGGCTCGAACAGGTCGAGCGCGAGGTGCGCTGGCTCGACGGACTCATCACCACGGAACGCGACCGTGCTCTCGGCCGCGCCCGCGACCACAGCGCCGGGGTGCAGGACGCCCCGGCCCAGAGAAACAAGGAGCGAGGATGACCTCCGTCCGCGTTGCCATCGTCGGTGTCGGAAACTGTGCATCGTCCCTGATCCAGGGCGTGCACTACTACCGCGACGCCGCCCCGACCGACACCGTCCCCGGCCTCATGCACGTGCAGCTCGGCGACTACCACGTGAGTGACCTGGAGTTCGTCGCGGCGTTCGACGTCGACGCGAAGAAGGTCGGCTTCGACCTCGCCGAGGCGATCCACGCCTCCGAGAACAACACGATCAAGTTCGCCGACGTGCCGCCCACCGGCGTCACCGTCCAGCGCGGCCACACCCTCGACGGTCTCGGCGACTACTACTCCGCCACGATCGACGAGTCGGACGCCGCGCCGGTCGACGTCGTGCAGGCGCTGAAGGACGCGAAGGTCGACGTCCTCGTCTCCTACCTGCCCGTCGGCTCCGAGGCGGCGGACAAGTTCTACGCGCAGTGCGCGATCGACGCGAAGGTCGCCTTCGTCAACGCGCTGCCCGTCTTCATCGCCTCCGACCCCGAGTGGGCGAAGAAGTTCGAGGACGCCGGCGTGCCGATCGTCGGCGACGACATCAAGTCGCAGGTCGGCGCCACGATCACGCACCGCGTGCTCGCCAAGCTGTTCGAGGACCGCGGCGTCGTGCTCGACCGCACGTACCAGCTCAACGTCGGCGGCAACATGGACTTCAAGAACATGCTGCAGCGCGACCGCCTCGAGTCGAAGAAGGTCTCCAAGACGCAGGCGGTGACCTCGAACCTCGAGGGCCCGCTCGGCGGCAAGAAGGAGGACCGCAACGTCCACATCGGCCCGTCGGACTACGTCGCGTGGCTCGACGACCGCAAGTGGGCGTACGTCCGCCTCGAGGGCCGCGCGTTCGGCGAGGTGCCCCTGAACCTGGAGTACAAGCTCGAGGTGTGGGACTCCCCCAACTCCGCCGGCATCATCATCGACGCCGTCCGCGCCGCGAAGATCGCGCTGGACCGCGGCATCGGCGGCCCGATCCTCTCGGCGTCGACCTACTTCATGAAGTCCCCGCCCGTGCAGATGGAGGACACCGCGGGCCGCGCCCAGCTCGAGGCGTTCATCCGCGGCGAGGTCGAGCGCTGACGACCACCGCATGAGGACGAAGGCCGGGGCACGGACGTGCCCCGGCCTCGTCGTGTCACGCCCCCAGCCGCACCACCGCACCGCCCTCGGCGGCCGAGCGCTGCGCCGCGGCGACGACGCGCAGCGTGCGCAGCCCGACCTGCCCGTCCGGCCCCGGCGTCTCTCCCGTGCGGACGCACCCCAGGAAGTGCTCGAGCATCAGCGCGTCCAGGTTCTCGCCGAACCCGAGCCACGCCTGCCTCGTCCCCTGCGCCACGAGCCCGCCGACGTGCGCCGCGAACGGGTCGATCTCGACCGTGCCTCCGGTGCCGACCACCTGCAGCGTCAGGCCGCCCCACGTGGGCGCGCCGTCGGGCACGGACCACGAGCAGTCGACGACGACCTCCGCGCCGCCGGCGTAGGTGATGCTCACCAGCGCGCCGGTCTCGGCACGCACGTGCGGGTCGCCCCCGTGCAGGACGCGGTTGCTCACCGCGCGCACCGCGACCGGCTCCTCCCCGAGCAGCGCGTCGAGCAGGTCGGCGAGATGGACCACGTGGTCCGCGAGCGCCCCGCCGCCCGCCAGCTCGGGGTCGGTGAACCAGGCACGGCCCGCCGGCACCTTGCCGTTGTTCGTCCCCGTCCCGCCGAGCACGGTGCCGAGCGCGCCCGACGCCACCAGCCCGCGCAGGGTGCCGAACTCGGGGCTGAACCGCACGGGGTAGGCCGTCATGAGGCGCACACCGGCGGCGTCGCACGCCGCCACCATCTCCTCCGCGTCCTCGACCCGGGTCGCGAGCGGCTTCTCGCACAGCACGTGCGCGCCGGCCGCCGCGGCGGCGAGCACGACGTCCCGGTGCCGGGAGTTCTCGCTGCACACGACGACGGCGTCGGGCCGCCAGGCGAGCGCCTCGGCGTAGGTGTCCACGTAGGCGGCGCCGTGCTCCGCGGCGAACGCGGCCCCGCGGAGCTCGCCTGCCGGGGCCGTGGCGGCGTCGGGGTCGGCGGTGAGCAGCTCGACGTCGGGCCGGTCGCGCAGCAGCGCGACGTACGACGCGGCGTGCACGTGCGCGAACGACAGGATCGCGACCCGCAGCGGGGCCGGGGTGGGCGTCATGCTCGGCTCCCGGTGGTCTCGAGGTCGGCCAGGGCGCGGGCCCGGGCGGCGGTGTCCAGGGCGACGGGCTCCCCGGACGCGACGGAGGCGAGCGCCGCCTCGGCGATCTCGACGGCGATCACGCCGTCGACGGCGCTCACCCGCGGGTGGCGCGGGTCGTCGGGCGCCAACGACGTCGGGGACGCCGCGAACGCCCGGGCGACCTCCCGGATCTCCGTGAGGTACGGGCTCTCTCCGGCGGCGGGGGCCGGCCGGTCCTGCCCTCCGGCCGGGACCGGGGGGAGGTCCGACCGCACCCCCGCCGCCTCGGCCGAGTCGAACCGCAGCGTGCCGGCGTCCCCGGCGACGTGGAACGACGTCCGGAAGGTGGTGTGCGGCGCCCCCCACAGCCCCCGCACGTGACTGATCGCGCCGCCGGCGTGGGTGAGCACGGCGTGGGCGAGCGTGTGCGGGGCCCCGTCCTCCTCGAGGGACCGGCGCGTGGCATGCACGCTCGTGACCTCGCCCGCGACCCACCGGGCGAGGTCGAGGTCGTGGATCATCAGGTCCAGCACGACGCCGCCCGACTGCGCGTCGTCCGCGAACCAGGGAGACCACGCGGGGAACATGCCGCCGCGCGCGAACCGCAGCACCGCCGGCGCCCCGATCTCGCCGGACCGCACGGCCTGGCGCATCAGCGCGTACTCCGGGAAGAACCGCACGACGTGCCCCGGGTAGAGCTGCCGGTCCGCGGCGCGGGCGGCGTCGAGCATCGCGACGGCGTCGCGCGACGTGCGGCCCAGCGGCTTCTCGCACAGGACGTGGCGCCCGGCCGCGAGGGCGGCCGACGCCACCTCGAGATGGGTCGGCGTCGGGGTCACGACGTCGACCACGTCCGCGACGTCGAGCAGCTCGTCGAGGCCGGCGACGACCCGTCCGCCGTGCGCGGCCGCGAGCTCGGCGGCGCCGTCCGTCGAGTGGACGACGAGGTCCGCGCCGAGGGCGCGCCACGCCGGCGCGTGGGCCCGGGCGATGCCGCCCGCGCCGACGAGGCCGACCGTGAGGGCAGGGGAAGGCTCTGCGGCAGTCATCGTGCTCCCTACTTGAGTCCGGAATGGGCGAGACCGTCGATCACACGGCGCTGCATGACGACGAAGAGCAGGAGGATGGGCGCCATGGCGAGCGCGCTGGCCGCCATCATCACCGTGTAGTCGGTGGTGGTGCGCCCCGCGAACGTCGCGATGCCGGCCGCGAGCGGCATGCTCTCGGCGCGGGTCGAGACGACGAGCGGCCACAGGAGGTCGTTCCAGGACCACAGGACGGTGATGATCGTCAGCGCGCCGAGGCTGGGCCCGGCGAGCGGCAGCATGACCCGCCAGAAGACCTGGAACGGGTTGGCGCCGTCGAGCCGCGCAGCCTCCTCGAGCGAGTCGGGCACGCCCCGGAAGAACTGCATCATGAGGAACGTGCCGAACGCGCTGAAGATGCCGGGGGCGGCGATGCCGGCCACCGTGTTCAGCCAGCCGAGCCCGTTGATGATCTGGTACTGCGGGATGAGGTACACCTGCGACGGCACCATGAGGATGGACAGCACGAGCGCGAGCAGCACGCCCCGCAGCGGGAACCGCATGCGCGCGAACGCGTAGCCCGCCATCGAGCACAGCACGAGCTGGCCCACCGTGCGCGCCACGGTGATGGAGACCGAGACCCAGAACTCCTGGAGGAACGGGAGCTTGGAGAACACCTCGGCGTAGTTGCCCCACTGCAGCTCCCCCGGCCAGAACACCGGGGGCACGCTCATCACCTGGGCGTTCGTGGACAGCGACGTGAGCAGCTGCCACACGAACGGGAACACCATCACCACGCCGCCGACGGCGAGCAGCACGTGCGCCCAGGCGTTGGAGCCGTGGCGCGACGTGCGGCGACGCGGCGCCGCCGGGCGTCCGGCGACCGCGGGGGCCGTCGTCGTGAGGGTCGCGTCAGGCATAGGTGACCCACCTCCTCTGCATGCGGAACTGGAGCAGCGTGACGGCGCCGACGATCAGCAGGATCACCATCGCGATGGCGGCGGCGAAGCCCTTGTCGTTGCGCAGGAAGGCCTCGTTGTAGAAGAGGTAGACGAGGGACTGCGTCTGCCGCATCGCCGGGTTGGCCTGGCCCATGAGGGCGTACAGCAGGTCGAACAGCTGGAAGCCGTTGATGACCGTGATGACGGTGACGAAGAAGACGCTGGGGGTCAGCAGCGGGACGGTGACGGAGCGGAACTGCCGCCACGCCGAGGCGCCGTCGAGCGACGCCGCCTCGTAGAGCTCCGGCGGGATGGTCCGCAGCCCGGCGGAGAGGATGATGATCGCGAAGCCGAGCGACGTCCACAGGCCGACGACGGACACGGCGACGAGCGCGAAACCCGGCGTCGAGGTCCACGACGGGCCGTCGATACCGACCACGGCGAGCGCCTGGTTGAGGATCCCGAAATCGCCGTTGAAGATCAGCCGCCACACCATCGCCACGGCCGTCGGCATCGCGACGTAGGGCATGAAGTACAGCACCCGGTAGAACGCCGTGAACCGCATCCCGGGCCGGTGCAGCAGGCTCGCGACGAACATCGCGATCGGGATGCCGAGCAGCACGATCGCGGTGTAGACGAGCGTGTTCACGACGGCGGTCCCCAGGTCGGGGTCGCGGGCGAGGCGCTGGTAGTTCTCGAGCCCCACCCACGTCTGGCCGCCGAAGGCGCCCCACTCGGTGAGGCTGAAGTAGCCGGTCTGGACGATCGGCCACAGGTAGAACAGGACCACGCCGAACATCGTGGGCAGCACGAAGAGGACGGGCCACCAGCCGTCGTACCCGCGCCGGGGCCCCCGGGGCGTGGTGCCCCCGGCCGCGGTGCGTGGGGCGGAGCCCCGGGCGGGAGCGACGACGCCCGCCCGGGGGGATCGGTCGACGGAGGTCATTCCTTCGCGAGCTCCTCGTTCATGGCGTCGGCCAGCTCCTGGGCGACCTCCTCGACGGGGCGCTCCCCGGAGAGCGCCTGCGGCAGCAGCTCGGTCTCGAGCGCGTTCCACGCCGCCGTGTTCTGCGAGATCGGGTACGGGAAGGCCATGTCCTCGGCCGAGTCGATGAAGACGTCGATGCCGAAGCTCGGGACCGAGTCGACGAACGCCTGCTGCGTCCCGGTGTAGGCAGGGTTCGCCACGCCCATCTCCGCCTGCGTGCGCTGCGCCTCCTCGGAGCCGAGGTAGGCCAGGAAGGCGTTGGCGGCCGCCTTGTTCTCGCTGTCCGCGGCGACGACGTTCCCGACGCCGTGGATGACGGTGGCGCGCCGCTCGGGCCCGGCGGGGAGCCGGACGATGCCGAAGTCGTCCTTGTTCGGCGAGTCCTTCATCTCCGCGACGGACCAGTTGCCGGACCAGAACATCGCCGCCTTGCCGGAGCCGAACCACACGTTCGGCTTGGTGTCGGACATCTGCTGGAGGGTCGGCGCGGCCCCGTCGGCGATGAGGTCGGCCCACAGCTGGAGCCCCTCGGCGGCCTGGGGGCTGTCGTACCCGGACGTCGTGCCGTCGTCCGAGATGATCTGTCCGCCGGCCTGGAGGATCGTGTTGTAGTAGCTGCTCTGGCCGATGCCGTTGATCTCGGAGACCACCCCGTAGACGCCCTGGTCGGAGAGCTCGTCCGAGATCGCGCCCGCCGCGTCCTGGAACTCGTCCCACGTCCAGTCGTCGGTGGGGAGGTCGACGCCGGCCTTCTCGAAGAGCGCCTTGTTGTACCAGAGGGCGACGGTGTCGAAGTCCTTGGGGACGCCGTACTGCGTGTCCTCGAACGAGTAGAGCTGGTTGAGGGCGTCGGGGTACTTCGACGGGTCGATCTCGCCGGCGTCCACCAGGCCGGTGATCGGCTGGAGCAGGTCGTTCGCGGCGTAGAGCTGGACGTTCGGGCCGTTCATCCAGAACACGTCGGGCAGCGTCCGGGACTCCCCCTGCGTCTGCAGCTTGGTGAAGTACTGCTGGAACGGGGTCAGGTCCACGGTGACCTTGATGTTCGGGTACGTCTCGTTGAAGTCCTTGATGTTCTGGTCGATCGCGGGCTTCTGGTTCTCGTCCCAGATCGCGTACGTGATCTCGGCCTGGGCGTCGGTCGGCGCGACCTCGGCGCTGTCCTCGGCGGCGTCGCCGCCGCCCCCGCACGCGGAGAGCGTCAGTGCCACGGCCGCGACGCCCGCGAGGGACGCGCTGCGCAGGAGATGCTTCATCGGGGTGCTCCTCGGGTTGATGGGTCTCTCAGGTCCGCGGCGTCGGTACCGCGGGGTCGACGTCGTCGTCGAAGTGGGCCGCGACCTCGGGGGCCACGGGTCGGACACGCTGCGGCGCGGACCCTGCGCGCAGCGAGACGGTGGCGGCGATGCCCGTCGCGACGGCGTCGCGGGCCATCACCGGCGAGGTGGTGATCGGCGCGCCCTCGGCCACGTGCCGCAGGAACTCGTCCACGGTGAGCCGGTCGGCGTCCTGGTGGCCCGGGCCGGCCGCGTGCACCGGGTGCTCGACGTCGCCGTGCTCGGACCACGACGTGCGGCGGTTCCACACCCGGACCGAGGCGCCGTCGCCGTCCCCGACGTTCTCGAGCCGGCCGCGGGTGCCGATCACCGTGTAGTTGCGCCAGTAGTCGGGCGTGAAGTGGCACTGCTCGTAGCTCGCGAGCACGCCGTTGTCGAGGCGCATGAGCATCATCGACGTGTCCTCGACGTCGATCGTCGGGTGCAGCCCCGTCTGCTCGAGCGGCGGCCAGTTGTCGTAGGAGAACCAGTCGGTCATGAGCTGCCCCGTGCGGTCCGCGCGGTCCGTCACGCGCCCGTAGACCTGCAGGTCGCCCATCCCGACGACGTCCCGCGTCGTGGAGCCGGCCAGCCAGTGGATGACGTCGATGTCGTGCACGGCCTTCTGCAGCAGGAGCCCCGTGCTGCGCGCGCGGTCGGCGTGCCAGTCCTTGAAGTAGTAGTCGCCGCCGTTCCCGACGAAGTGCCGGCACCACACGGCCTGCACGTCGCCGATCTCGCCGCGGGCGACGACGTCCCGCATCGTCCGCACGACCGCCATGTGCCGCATGTTGTGGCCCACGTAGAGCCTGGTGCCGGTCTCGACCGCGGCCGCGAGGACGCGGTCGCAGTCCTCGGTGGTGGTGGCCAGCGGCTTCTCGAGATAGACGGCGACGCCCGCGCGCAGCAGGTCCTCGGCGATGTCGGCGTGCGTGTCGTCGGGGGTGCAGACGAAGGCCGCGTCGACGCCGTCCGCCGTGCCCGCCCGGCCGACCAGGCCGCGGTGGTCGGTCGCGAACGCGGTGCCCGGGCCGAACAGCTCCTGCGCGCGGGCGCGGCCCGCGGGGTCGACGTCCACCGCCTCGACGACGCGGGCCGGGACGCCCGTGCGGCCCACCCATCGTGCGAGCCCGGCGCGCGCGCCGACCCCGACCACCGCGACCCGCAGCGGCTCGCGGACCTCCGCCGCCCGCGGCTGCTCCGGGCCCTCGGCGTCGTCCACAGCCTCCGCCACGGTGGCCGGCGCCGAGGACGGCGTGGCGGCGGCGAGCGCCTCCGCGAGGGAGACCCCCGGCTCCGCGGCGCTCAGCGGCGGAGCCGCGACGTCGCTGCTGCCGTAGACGTCCCGCGACCCGACCTCCAGGGCCCGCACGAGCGCGCCGAGGGCCGCGCCGTCCGACGCGAACGCGGACGTCACCAGCGACGCCGCGGCACGCGGCCGCACGAGCCGGTCGACCTCCTCCTGCAGCGGCGCCCGGAGCAGCTCGCCCGCGCGGGACAGGCCGCCGCCGAGCACCACGCACTCCGGGTCCGCGACCATGGCGAGCGTCGCCACTCCGGGGGCCACGCGCCGCGCGTACTGCTGGAGCAGGCCGAGCGCCGCGCCGTCGCCCTCCTGGGCGCGGAGCGCGACCTGCTCGGCGCCGCCCGCCTCCTCGATCTCCCGGAGCAGGCTGCCCTCGAGCCAGCCGTCCCAGCCCATCCACTCGAAGTCCCCGACCTCGCCCGCGGCGAACCGGTTCCCGCGGTAGACCTGCCCGCCGAGCACGAGCGCCGCGCCGACGCGGTAGCCCAGCTGCACCAGCACGACGTCGTCCGCGAGCCGGGCCGCACCCAGGGCGTGCTCGGCCAGGGCCGCCATGTTGATGTCGTTCTCGACGACGACCGGGTGCTCGCCGCCGGTCGAGAGCCGGCCCGCGAGGTTGACGCCGGTCCAGTCGGGGATCGGCAGCGAGAGGCGGACCCGCTCGCCGTCCACGATGCCGGGCACCGCCGCCGCCAGGGCGGCGACGCGCGACCGCGGCGCCCCGACCGCGTCCAGGAGCTCGCGCTGCACGGCGCGGGCCGTCTCGAGGCGCTCGACACCGTCGACGGGGCCGTCCACGGTGCGCCGCACGACGGCGCGGACCTGCCCCGCCAGGTCGGCCAGCATCCCGGTCACGGAGTGCACGCCCAGGTCGAGGCCG
>NZ_JBHXAW010000185.1:0-9109 GCF_042726645.1 Isoptericola sp. NPDC060257 | reverse complement strand
CGTTCCCTGGTGACGGGGCGCGCCAACTCCGTCGCCTTCCTCCTCACGGAGGAGCAGCACCTGCTGTTCGAGGACCCCAACTTCTCCCTGCTGCTGCGCGGTGCCACGCACGCCGCCGCCGAGCGGGAGATGCCGATGGTGCTGCTCGTCGCGGGCACGGCAGAGGAACGGCGTCGGGTGGCGCAGTACCTGGAGGCCGGGCACGTGGACGGGGTGCTGCTCATCAGCTCCCACCGCGGCAACCCCATGATGGGGGAGCTGCTGCGCCACGAGATCCCCACCGTCGCGTGCGGCGTCCCGCTCGGGTACGAGGGCAAGGTCGGGTACGTCGCCGCCGACGACCGGTCCGGCGGTCGCACGATGACGCAGCACCTGTGGGACACCGGCCGGCGGCGCATCGCCACCATCACCGGCCCGATGGACACACCGGGCGGGGTGCTGCGCCTCGAGGGGTACCGCGAGGTGCTGGGCGACGCCTACGACCCCGAGCTGGTCGTGCACGGCGACTACTCCCGCGAGAGCGGGCGCCTCGCGATGGCCGAGCTGCTCGAGCGGCGGCCCGACGTCGACGCCGTGTTCGTGCACTCCGACCTCATGGCCGCCGGCGCCCTGGTCGCCCTGCAGGCCGCGGGCCGCAGCGTGCCCGGCGACGTCGCCGTCGGCGGGTTCGACGACTCCGGCGTGGCCGCGCAGCTGCACCCGCCGCTGACCACGATGCGGCAGCCCTACGAGCGCATCAGCGCCGAGATGGTGCGGCTGCTGCTGGAGGTCGTCGACGGTCAGGAGCCCGCCGCCATCACGCTGCCCACCTCCCTCGTGGTGCGCGACTCGGCCTGAGCGCCCGAGGCCGCCCCGTCCGTGGCGGGGAACGACGGCGGGTCCGCGCGCACCTCGTCCGCCAGTCGATCCAGCAGCACCTCCGGCGCCAGGTCGGCGGGGAGTTCCACGCCGTCGGGGACGAGGACCCCGACCGCGACGAAGGCGCCACCGGCGACCGTGGCCAGCGACGTGGTGCGGAACTCCTGGCCGTCCGCGCCGCGCTGGTGGGTGGTGAGGCCGAACGGTCCGAGCTCGTCGAGCTCGAGGCGGTACCGCTCGGCGGGGTCGGGCAGGCGCCCGACGTACTCGACGGACCGCACCGTGCCGTCCGGGTTCCAGACCAGCGAGTCGTCGTGGAGCCCGTGCTCGGCGGCGCTCTCCGCCTCGTACTGCAGCTGCCACACCGCGCTGCCCTGGTCTGCGAGCGTGTACGGGCCGTCCGGGGAGACGGTGACGAACGTGATCACCTGGACGCCGTCCACGTCGACGCCGGAGGTGGCGTCCACCGGGTAGAGGCCGTCCTCGCGGTCCATCCAGGGACGCACGACGTCGCTCGTGGTCGCGAACCGGGCGCCGGCGAGGCCGCCGGCGAACAGGGGCCCGAGCGGGTCGTGCATGACCGCCGAGACGCTCCACCCCGGCTGCCGCCTCGTCGTCATCCGCGACGTGTCCACGGGCAGCGCGGTCGCCTCGTGGCCGGGGAACTCGTCCGCGGTGAGCCCCCACGGCTCCGGGCTCCAGTGGGCGGCCTCGGCGATCGCCCGGTCGCGCTGCCAGTCCCGCCACGCGTCCCGGCCGAGGTGGTGCCAGAGGAACAGGCCCGTCACCACGAGGGTGACGACCAGGAGCGGGGTCACGCTGGGGTTGGCGAGGACGCGGTGCGTCGCGGTACTCATCGGTCGTCCTCCGCGGGGTCGGACAGGTGGTCGAAGGAGGCGTCGAACAGCGTGGCGGGAGTTGAGCCGTTGCCGTCCGGCGTGAGCCCGGAGCTCCGCTCCGCGGCGGCGTCGGGGTTCAGCCCGAGGCCGAGGTCGTGCTGGACCACGCCGTCGTACAGGTCGGTGGCGTACCGGTCGATCAGCCCGTGCTCGGTGGACCAGATCCGCTCGCGGGCGTCGTCGAGCGGGGCCTCGGGGTCGAAGAGCGACAGCGCCGGCCCGCTCGCCAGCCCCACGGCCTCCGTCACGACCCTGCTGCCGAACCTGAGGTAGCCGACGCCCGTGCCGGCGAGGGCGAGCACGGTCTCGCGGGTGTCCACCTGGGCCCGGGCCGTGTCGATGGTCTGGGCCTGCATCCCGCCCGTCACGGCGCCGATGTCGGACAGGGCTTCCTGGACCAGGGGGACACGAGGCCCCGAGTCCTCGTCGAAGCCCTCCGAGGTGGCCTGCTCGAGGACCCACCCCGCGTAGCGGTCCGTCACCCCGAGCCAGGCCGCCGCCGCGCCCGGCGTGCGGGACGTCGCCCCGATCACGTCGCAGAGGGCGAAGGCGTCGAGCTCGGGCTGCACGACGAGCGGGACCCGGTCGCCGAGGTCGGGCGCCACCTCGGCGTCGGGGTCGACCCCGGGGGCGGGGACCGGTTCGACGCCGGCCTTGCCGGACGTGGGGTTCTGCGCCTGGGTGACGTCACCGATGACCGGGACGTAGGGCTCGTAGGCGACGGCGACGTACCCTGCCGCGTCGTCGGCCAGCCCCGGGGTCCGGAGCAGGCCGACCGGCAAGGCCTCCGTCGCGTGCGAGACGAGGAGTGCCGCGCGCGCCTGGTCGCCGCGGTCGGGGGACGCCGCTCCGACGTCCACGGCGGTGGCGAAGGCGTGCGCGACGGCGCGGCCGCCGTCGGGCCACCCGGCGCGGGGCACGCTGCCGAGCCACCGCGCGACCGACGGGCCGACGAGCTCCTCGTCGGCGGGCGCGAGCCGGTCGAACGCCAGCCGCGGGTGTGCGGCGAGGCCCGCGGCGACCGCGACGACCACCGGCGCCAGGACGGTGAACGACCCGTCGAGGGGCGCACGCTCGCTCCACCAGGCGTCGAGCGCGTCGTCGGCCCCCGCGTGGACGGCCGCCGGCAGCGACGCGGGGAGCAGGGCGACGGCGACCTCCGCCCCGTCGGCCGGCGTGAGCGGCGAGCCCGCGCCGGCCGCGACGTCGCCGACCACCCGACGCCCCAGGTCGCCCTGCTCCGCGGGCGACGCCGTCTGCGCCCACAGGCCGATACCCGCGCCGAGCGCCCGCGCCAGCTCGACGTCCAGGGCCGGGCCGAGCGCACCCCCGAGCGCGCCCCCGAGCCCGGCCGGGACGCCGGCGGCTCCCGGCCCGCGGGGGACCAGAGCCTCGTAGAGCTGTGCGGGGGAGGCGTCGTCCCAGAAGACGGCCCAGAACGCGGGGTCGTCGGCGTGCGCGGTCAGGACGTGTCGGAGGTCGTCGCGCACCGCGCGTCGTGCTGCGGCGTCCCCGCCCGACGTGGCGCGCGGCAGCAGCGCGACGACCGACCGCGCGGCCTCGCCGGAGGCCTGGAAGCCGGCCGGGTCCGCGCCGGCCGCCGTGATCGAGCGGACCGCGCGGACGTCGGCGAGCGACGCCAGCGCGGCAGCCGCCTGCCGCGAGGCCTCGTCCTTCGTCTCCCGGGCCGCGCGCCAGCGCGCCTCCGCCGCCGCGACGTCCGCCCGAGCCGCCGCGACCTCTCGCTCGGCGGCGGCGAGCCGCAGGTGGGCGTGCGCCGGGTCGGCGGGCAGCGCCGGCGCGCCCGACCACGCCGCGCCGGGCCACGCCGTTCCCGACCACGCCGTTCCCGACCGCGCCGCGCCCGCCTCACCGGCACCCGGCGCGGCACCGCCGGCCAGGGCGATGTTCCACGTGGAACGACGCGCCTCGTCCGCCTCCGCCTGCCACCGGGCCTCCCGGCCGAGCGCGTCCGCACGGAGGGCGAGCGCCCGCTGCGCCGCTGCCTGTGCGTCGCCGAGGGTCGCGGCGTGACGCCGCAGGGTGGCGGCCGCCGCCTCGAGCATCCCGCCGCTCGTCCGGGCGGCGTCGCCCGCTGCCGTGACCCGTTCGCGCGCCCGCTCGACGGCCGTGCTGCGCTGGCCGTCGAGCACCGATCGCACCCGCAGCAGTCGGGTGCGCGAGTCCTCGAGACCGGCAGCGACGCGCTCCACGACGGCGGCGGCGTCGACCAGGGCGGGCGGGCTGCCAGGGAGCGGGCGGAGCTCGCCGGCCGGTGGCGCGAGCCGACCTCCGGGACCGCCGCCCTCCCGGGCGACGGGCGTCATGCGTCGCCTCCGGGGCGGGGTCCGACGAGCAGCGCGGCCAGGTCGTGCGTCGTCGTGCGCTCCGCACCCTCGAAGACCTCGGAGGCACGGGCGAGCCCGGCAGCGAGCGTCCCGAGCTCGTCCACGAGGGCCTGGTCGGCGGCCCGCCAGGCCGCGGCGAGGTCCTGCAGGGCGGCCGACAGCCCGGCGTCGCCGCTCGCGGCGGGTGTCGCCGCCGCGACCAGCACGCCGCTGGACACGTCGTGGAGCGCCACCGCGGCGCCGCGCACGTCGGTGCCCGCCGCGGCGAGGGTCGTGGTCTCGAGGTCGAGCTGCGTCATCCCGTCCCTGTCCTGGTCCGTCGTCGGGTCGTCCCTGCCTGCGCCGGGGCGCGGGGACGACGCTAACGACGACGGTCCCGACCGCACCGGGGTTATCCACAGGGTCGGTCCGGGAGGCGCGCGGCTCGCCGCCACGGCTCGCCCCCGCCCGCCCGCCGGTCAGTCCCACCAGGCGCGGAACCACGGCTCGTCCGTCCCCGCAGGCGCTCCGTCGTCCGGCCGTCGCCCCCGCCAGGGCGCGACCTCGTCCGGGGGTGCGTGCATGTCGTCGATGCCCAGCCGGGCGAGAGCGCGCAGGACGTCGGCCCTCGCGTCGTCCGGCCCGCGCGGCGGCTCGGGCCCCACGTCCCGGCCCGGCCGGAGCAGCACCCCCGTCACGGTGATGCGTTCGTCGCAGCGCAGCGGTCCGACGACGTACCCCTGCGCACGCACCCGGCCGGGGTGCCGCACGACGGCCCGCAGCACGGCGCCCAGCGAGGGACCGAGGTTCTGCCGCTGGGTCGCCAGCTCCACCTCGTCGAGCCGCTCGAGCAGCCCGGCGGCGGTGCGCTCGTCGAGCGCGACGAACGGGTAGAACCCCGGGGTGGTCGAGCCGGTGAGCACGGGCTCGAGCAGCACGTCGAGCCCGTCGTCGAGCAACCAGCCGTGGCGGCCGGGACACGACCCGCCCAGGGTGCCGTGGTGCGCGTGGTCCTCGCGGGACGCGAGCTCGCGCTCGCGCCTCCAGGCGGAGTGCAGGTCGACGAGCTCGGGCGGGACGAACCGCGCAGGCCGGGGTGCCGGCAGCGGGGGCGGCGGTGTGGTCGCGACGGGCATTCGGGCTCCTCGGGCTCCAGGGTGCGGGACGGGCGTCCGGGACCGAGCCTGCGGCGCGGCGCTGCCGCGGGGAGACGCCGGCCGCGCACCTGTGGACGGCGCGGTCCTGGGGGCAGCCTCCAGGCCCTGGCATGACGCGCCGCCGACCGGTCCCGCGCGACGAGCAGGGCAAGCGACGCAGGTCGCTGACAGGGGGCCGATGAGTTCCCCGCCGCGCGGGTGTCAGAGGGGTGCGGCACGATCGCCGCGTCCCTCGATGCCGACGGAGGCATGCCCATGAGCACCCAGCAGACCTTCACCGTGGACGTGCCCGGCGCGGTCCTCACCTACGACGTCCGCCTCCCCGACACCCCCGGGGAGCACCCGCCGCTGTTCCTGCTCGGCTCGCCGATGGCGGCGTCGGGGTTCGTCCAGCTCGCGGGACACCTCGACGACCGCGCCGTCGTCACGTACGACCCGCGCGGCGCGGAGCGGAGCACGCTCGCCCCCGACGGCGAGGTGTCGGTGGAGCTCCACGCCGACGACTTCCACCGGGTGGTCCAGGCCGCCCGCGAGCTGGTCGGTGACGGGCCGGTCGACGTGTTCGCCTCCAGCGGCGGCGCCGTCAACGTGCTGCCGTGGGTCGTGGCCCACCCCGACGAGCTCGGCACGGTCGTGGCGCACGAACCCCCGCTGTGGGCGCTCCTGGAGGACCGCGACGTGCAGCGCGAGGTCACGCAGGACATCGTCGAGACGTACCAGCGGGACGGCTTCGGCCCCGCGATGGCGAAGTTCATCCAGGTCTCCATGCAGGACGCGCCGCTCACCGAGGACTACCTGACGCAGCCCGCGCCCGACCCGGCGGCGTTCGGCCTGCCCACCGAGGACGACGGCTCGCGGGACGACCTGCTGCTGAACGGCAACATGAAGGCCCTGCCCTGGTTCGAGCCTGACCTCGACGCCTTGCGCGGCACCACCGTGCGGCTGGTGCCCGCCGTCGGCGAGCAGGGGCCCGGCACGATGCCGCGCCGCGGGGGAGAGGCGCTGGCCGCGGCGCTCGGCGTCGCGCCAGTCCACTTCCCCGGCGACCACGGCGGCTTCGCGTCCAACGAGTGGTCGCCGGGCAACGACCCGGCGGCGTTCGCGACGCGGCTGCGGGAGGTGCTCGCCGGCTGAGGGCGAGCGCGCCGTCGGACCCGTGGGACCGGTCAGACCCGGACCCCGGCGTCCCGGCCGATCCGCTCCAGCCCGGCGATGCCCGCGGGGGCGTACTCGAGGTACCGCTCGACGGCGGCGCGGACCTCGGGTCGTGCGGACTCCTCGGGCGGCACGCGGGCGGGGTTGAGCAGCACGGAGTGCGCCCAGAGGGCGACGTCCGGGTCGGCCATGAACGTCGCCGCCGCCCGCGCGCCGCGGCCCTGCATGGCCGCCCAGTCGGCGGGCATGCTCCAGTAGGGCGTCGGCGGGCAGAGGGCGTTCTTCTCGGCGTCCGGCCGGTCGTGGCGGGCGCCCTCCACGTAGCCGATCAGCGCCGCGCAGAAGGGTGGGAACCCCGCCCGGACCGACTGCAGCGTGATCCGCTCGCCCCAGATCGGCAGCGCCGGGCGCACGTGCAGGCCGTACGCCGCGCAGTGCACGACGACCGCGCCGTGCGGCACCGCGACCTCGCCGCCGTCGAGCACCAGCCGCCGTGGCTCGACGCGGCGCAGGTGCCCGTCGCGGACCACGCGGGTCACCGACCGCAGCAGCTCGAGCTCCCATCGCCCGAGCGTCGGTGTGCGGGCCATGGTCGGCATCACCGCGGGGTCGATGCGCGTCATCACGTCGGCGTCCTCGAGGCGCAGGAAGAGCTCGTCGGCGGACGAGGCGTCGCAGGCCGCGGCCATGAGGGTCCCCGCCATGCCCAGGAAGACGGCCGGGTCCGGCTGCACCGCGGCGCGGTCGAGCATCCACGGGTCCCGCGGCCGCACCCACTGGATCGCGTCCGGGTCCACGCCGCGCCCGAGCAGCCACACCACGGCATCGGTCGCCGTCTTGCCCGACCCGACGACGACGTACGCGGCGGCGTCCGCGACGTCGGGCAGCGCGCCTGCGGGGACGACGCGGGCGTCCTCGTCGACGTCGAACGGCGGCGGGCCGACGGCGGGGATGGACGGGGCGAGGTAGCGGGCGTCGACCACCCGCCGGCGCACGCGCGGCTCGACGACGTCGCCCGACGCGAGGTCGACGAGCAGGCCGTCGCGGTACTCGACGCCGCGGAGCAGCTCGACGCGCCCGGTCGGCAGCAGGCGCTCCTCGAGCACCTCGGCGAAGTAGGCGCAGATCTCGGGGCCGGTGGCGCGCTCGTGCATCCCCCGCTCGGGGCCCGACTCCTGGACGCTCCCGGAGCCGAGGCGGGTCGACGCGACCCCGTAGAACTGCGACGCCTGGTGCAGGCGCACGAAGGGGTACGCGTCCAGCCAGTGACCGCCCGCGGCCGCGCGCCGGTCGACGAGCGTCGCGTGCGCGGTCGGGTCGTGGTCGACGATCGCGTCGACGAACGCCATCCCGGCCGCCCCGGCGCCGACGACCAGGTAGTCGGTGTCGATCGAACGGGCCGTCGCTCCAGTGGCCATGACTCCAGTGACCCACCGGCGTCACGGGCGGTCAACGGGCGCCGGGGGTGATTGAGGGTGCCCGGGGCGACGCCTGGCCGGCGGGTCAGTCGTCGTCGCGCTCCTGGACGACCTTCCCGTCCTGGGTGCCGACGCGGTAGTCGGTCTCGACGCCGTCCACCAGCACCGTGACCGACCAGTGGTACCGGCCGTCGTCCTCGTCGAGCTCCGCGTCGTCGAGGTCGCCGCCGGACTTCGCGACCGTCCGCTCGATCGCCCGGGTGATCGAGACCGTCGCGTCGGCCAGCGCGCGACGGTCGTCGGCGTCGAGGTCGTCCTCCTGGGTCCGGACCACCTCGGTGCCGTCGGCGCTGACCTCGACCTCGACGCTGATCGTGCCGGTGGCGACGTCGACCTCCCAGGTGTTGTCGCGGTCCGGGTCGTCGATGGCGTAGGCGGTGCCGCCCGCCTTCTTCTCCGCGGTGGCGATCGCCAGCAGCCCGGCGGCCGTGCGGTGCTCCGGCGCGGCGGACGCGCTCGGGGACGTCGTGTCGTCGGTCGCGGTGTCCTCGGTGGCGGAGGTCGCGGGCGTGTCGGCGGGCGCACCGCCGTCGCCGTCGGCGCAGGCGGTGAGGGTCAGGCCGAGCGCCAGGGCGAGCGCGACGGGGACGGCGAGGCGGCGTGCGGCGCGGTTGCTCATGACGACGATCCTCCGGGCCGTCGGTGACCCCCGCATGAGATACGGAGGAGAAGGTCCTCATCTACCGCCTTGCGGTTGACGCGGCGTCAACCTCTACCGTCGACGTCATGACCCGTTCCATCCAGGACGTCGCCCGGCTCGCGGGCGTCAGCAGCCGCACCCTGCGGCACTACGACCAGATCGGTCTGCTGCCGCCGTCGGGCACCGGCACCGGCGGGCTGCGCCACTACGACGACGCCGCGGTCCGGCGCCTGCAGCGCATCCTGCTGCTGCGCGACCTGGGCCTGCCGCTGACCGACATCGGCCGGGTGCTCGACGAGCAGACGGACGAGGCCGGCGCGCTGCGCCGGCACCTCGACCAGCTGCGCGCCGAGCAGGACCGGCTGACCCGGCGCATCGCGTCGGTGGAACGGACCGTGACCGCGATCGAGAGGGGAGAACAGCTCATGGCCGAGGACATGCTCGACGGCTTCGACCACACGCAGTACGAGGAGGAGGTGACCGAGAGGTGGGGTGCCGACGCGTACGCGACGAGCGACGCGTGGTGGCGCGGGCTGGGGGCCGAGAAGCAGAAGGAGTGGCAGACGCGCACGAAGGAGCTCGCCGACGCCTGGGT
>NZ_JBHXAW010000184.1:0-9115 GCF_042726645.1 Isoptericola sp. NPDC060257 | reverse complement strand
GTCCTCGGCCCAGAACGCCCGGTCCGACAGGATCACCGCCTGCCGGTCGGGGTCCGCGAACACGGCGTCCCAGAACGTCGCGTCGACGTCGCCGCGGGCCAGCGCGTGGCGGGCGAGGAAGAGCAGGTCGTGCGCGTGCCAGGCGGTGCTCGGCGCGACGTCGGCCTCGTGGTGCCAGCCCGTGGCGGAGACGAACGGGCCGGCGGGCGACTGGTAGTGCGCGTAGGTCCGCAGGCACGCGTCGCGGAACTCGCCCAGCTCGGGCACGTCGACGTCGGCCAGCACCTCCTCGATGCCGTACAGGCTCAGCCCCATCCCCGCGACCAGCATCGGCGTGGTCGACAGCAGGTGCGTGTCGCCCCGCACGTACCAGTAGCGGTGGAACCGCGTGCAGCCCGCGTCGTCCACCCAGGCGGAGCGCGCGACGTGCCGGCAGATCGCCACCGCCTCCTCGAGGAGGTCGGGCCGGCCGAACCGGCGCGCGCCCAGGACCAGCGGCACCACCATGAGCCCGTAGTACTCGGCGGGCTCGAGGATGCCGCCGCCCTCCCGGTCGGTCGGCTGGCGGAAGACGCCCACGGACTCGCCGTCCGGCACCCCGCGCACGTGGCTGAGGCGCACCAGGGCGTCGAGGTCCTCCTCGAGCTCGGCGGCGTAGACGTCGTCGCCGCTCAGCTCCTCGTACCGCAGCTTGGCCCAGACCCGCGCGTACTCCTGGTTCACCGTGCCGTCGGGCGTCGGGCGTCCGCCGCCGTAGACGCGGCAGGCGTCGAGGTCGCGCCGGACGGCCGCGAGCACCTCGGCGCGCTCGTCCTCGGCCAGGAGGTGCCCGGCGTGCCGCAGCCCCTCCAGCAGGCCGAGGCAGCCCACCATGTTGTGGATCAGGCCCGCGGTGGCCGACTCCCCCACCTGGAACCCGATGTGGCGGAACTGCCCGTCGTCCTGCACGGTCCGCGCCTGGAAGAGCATCATCCGGCGCCACAGGTCGAGCCCGCGCTCGTCGAGGTGCCTCGCGAGGACCTCGCCGAACGCCGCGGTGGCCGGGGCGGAGAACGCCTGGTGCCCGCTGGTGAAGTCGACGAACGTCGCCGGGTTGGTGCCCCACACGCTGTGGTTGTGGAAGCCCCGGATCTGCCCCTCGTCGCCCACCCACGTGCGCATCCAGCGCGCGAGCGCCGCGACGTCGGGTCCTGCCTGTCCTGCGGCCATGCGTCCTCCTGCCTCGTCGTTGCGGACGGCGTCGTCGCGGACGACCTCGTCGCGGCTGGCATCCTCGCGCACCGGGGTCACGACGCCACCAGCTCGTCCGGGTGCGCGAACGGCAGCCCGCGGGCGAACCGCTCGACCTCCGCCACGACGGAGTCGCCGATCCGGCGCAGCTCCGTGCCCGTGGAGCCCGCGAGGTGCGGGGTGAGCACCACGTTCGGCAGGCTCCACAGCTCGCTGTCCGGCGGGGGCGGCTCGGGGTCGGTGACGTCGAGCACCGCGTCGATCCGGCCGGTGCGCAGCTCGGCGAGCAGCGCCTCGCCGTCGACGACGCCGCCGCGGGCGGTGTTGACGAGGGTGGCGCCGTCGGGCATCAGGCCGAGCACCCGGGCGTCGACCTGCCCCGCCGTCTCGGGGATGAGCGGCTGGTGCAGGGACAGGACGTCGCTGCGCGCGGCGACCTCGTCGAGGCCCGCCGCCCGCGCCCCGGGCAGGCCAGGCACCGGGCCGGGCGCCAGCTCCGGGGAGTACAGCAGCACGTCGAGGTCGAACGGCCCCAGCAGCTCGACGACGCGGCGCCCGACCAGCGAGGCCCCGACGATCCCCACGGTGCGGCGGTAGTTGCCCGTGCCGGTGAGGAGACGGTCCGCGTCCGGGGCGGCGCGCCGCTCGCGGTAGGCCCGCTCGGCGGCGTGCGCCTTCTTGTTCGCGAGCAGGATCATCGCCAGCGCGTACTCGGCGACCGGCACCGCGTTGGCGGCCCGGGCGTGGGACGCCGACACCCCGCGCGCCGCCAGCGCCGCCGGGTCGGCGAGGCACGTGCGCGCGACGCCGCCCGCGTAGGCGACGGCACGCAGCCGCGGCAGCAGCTCCGTCGGCACGGGCGGCGCGCCCCAGCCGGCGACCAGCAGCTCGGCGCCGGCAAGGCGGCGGCGCGCGGCCTCCGACGCGACCTCGACGACGACCTCCAGGTCGAGGTCCACGACCGCGCCCAGGCGCTCGAGGCCGTCCGCCCCGAAGACGCGCTCCACGAGCCCGGGCGGGTCGAAGGCCAGCACGGCGCGGGGCCGGGCCCCGGCCTGCGGGGAGGTGCTCACGGCTGCTCGCCCGCGCGGCGGCGCGCGAGGCGCAGGCCGGCGTCGACGGGTCGCACGTGGGGACCCGACGGCACGGCCCACGTGCCGGACTCGCGGTTCGTGGCGATGAGCTCCTCGTCGACCTCGATGCCGAGGCCGGGCGCGTCGCCCAGCACGATCCCGCCGTCCTGGATCTCCTGGTCCACGCGGAGCCCCACAGGCCACGACAGGTCCTGCACCTCGGTGACCAGGTGGTTGGGCACGGCGGCCGACGCGTGCGCGACGGGGTTGGCGTTGTAGCCCACCGGGCTCACCGGCAGGTCCCGGCCGAGGGCGAGCACCGAGACCCGCAGGAAGTGCGTGACGCCCCAGACGCTGCCCGCCTGCACGACGCCCACGGCGTCGCGGTCGAGCAGCGACCCGTACTGCTCGAGGCCCGTGAGGTTCTCCCCCGTGGCGACCGCCGCGCGCAGCTCGGACGCGACGGCCCGGTGCCCGGCGACGTCCCACCGGCGCACCGGCTCCTCGATCCACATGATGTCGACCTGGTCCTCGACGCGGCGGGCGAACCGGACCGCCTGGTGGCGCCCCCACGCCTCGTTCACGTCGTACATGAGGTCGGGGTGGTCGGTGTTCTCGCGGAGGACGTCGCGGACGATGGCGAGCCGCTTGACGTCGCGGTCGACGTCGAGGCCGCCTTTCACCTTGGCGCCGGTGAAGCCGCGCTCGGCCCACGGCTCGTAGAGCTCGACGAGCGCGTCGTCGGGCAGGGCGTACTCGAGCCCGGACGCATAGCCGGGCACGAAGCGGTCGGCCGCGCCGAGGGTGCGCCACAGCGGTTCGTCGGCCAGCTTGGCCTTGAGGTCCCACAGCGCCATGTCGAAGGCGCCGATGGTGCCGAACGTGCTGCCCGCGTGCCCGGACTTGAAGACGAACGCGAGCATGCGGTCGTAGAGCGCGGTCACCGCCCGCGGGTCCTGTCCCTCGAGGGCGCCGAAGACGAGGTCGAGGTCGCCGCTCGCCCCGAGGCCGACGCCGGTGACGCCGGCGTCCGTCTCGAGGAGCACGACCGGTACCTCGGTCACCCCGTCCGCGACGACGCCGTTGACGTCGCCCACCGGCCGCCCCCATCGGTGGACGGTCGTGAGGGTCCGGTATCCCGTGATGCGCATCCGCTGCTCCTACTCCGCACGCGCCGCCGTCGGCGCGAGTCTCGAGGCCGGGTCGTGGGAGGTGCAGCGGCTGGGTGCCAGCGCCTCGTCGAGCCTGTCGGCTGAGTCATAACTTATGATACGAGTGATGAGTGCGCAAGCCTCCGCTACGCTCGGGGTGGCCGTCAGCGCAGGCCGCGACGCAGAACGGAGCCCGGACGACATGACAACGACGCCCTCGACCGCCGGAGCGGTGCCCCGCCCCCAGCGACACCGCCCGCCGCTCGCCGCCGCGGTGGTGAAGAGCCTCGTCACGGCGATCGTCGTCGGCGAGTATCCCCCGGGCAGCGCCCTCCCCCCGGCGGGCGCCCTCTGCGAGCAGTACGAGGTCAGCCGCACCGTGATCCGCGAGGCCACCACCGCGCTGGTGGAGAAGGGCCTCGTCGCGTCGCGCCAGGGGTGGGGCACGATCGTGCTCGACCAGGACCAGTGGAGCCTGCTCGACCCGCTCGTCCTCGACGCGCTCTTCCAGCGCGAGGACCGCCTCGTCTACCTCGACAACCTCATCGAGATCCGCACCACCCTGGAGTGCGCGATGGCCCGGCGGGCGGCCGGCCTGCTCGACGCCGAGCAGCGGGCCGCGCTCGCCGCCAAGCTCGACGAGCTCGCCGACCTCGTCGACGACCCCACCGCGTACGCGCGCGTCGACCTCGAGTTCCACGAGCTGATCCACCGCGCCTCCCGCGACGCGTTCGGGCGCGCGATCGTCTCCAGCGTCCAGGGCAAGGCGCTGCACTCGCCGCAGTACAGCGGCACCCCGAGCGTTGACGACGTCCGCTCCACGCACGAGGGCCACACCCGGATCCTCGAGGCCCTCGCCGCCGGCGACGCGGACGGCGCGGAGGCCGCGATGCGCGAGCACATCACGTCGTCCTGGGCGCGCCGCCGGCCCCAGGAGTAGCACGGCCCGAGGCCCGGCCCTCCCGGCGGCACCGCTGCCGTCCGGAGCGCCGGGCCTCTTCTCGACCTGTTGACTTGTACTACATGTGATGTACTACATTCGATCCATCGCGGCACCGCGTCCCCGAGCACCTCGGGACGCGAGGACGGCGGGGCAGGGCTGCCCCGGCCTCCATCGGCCGTGACAGCACTCCAGCGACACCCTGCAGTTCCGGTACCGAAGGCGACGACGCCCGACCGCACGGGCAGCCGTTCGACCTTTCGTGGCCTCGACGACGAGACGGACGACGAGAGGGATGTGGATGCGATGACCTCGTTCACCCGACGAGACCTGCTGAGATCGACCGGCGCCGCGGCGGCCGGAGCGGTCGTGCTGGCCGGCGGTGCCCGCGCCGGCACGGCCGAGGCCACCGCGGGGGACGCGGCCCCGGACGACGCCGCGACCCGCCCGCTGGAGCTCTGGTACCCCCGGCCCGCGGCCGCGTGGCTGGAGGCGCTCGCGGTCGGCAACGGCCGGCTCGGCGCCATGGTCTTCGGCGGCGTCGCGGCCGAGACGCTCATGCTCAACGAGGACACGGTCTGGGCGGGCGGTCCGCACGACTACGCCGACCCCGCGGGCGCCGAGGCGCTGCCGGAGATCCGGCGGCTGCTGACCGAGGAGCGCTGGGCCGACGCCCAGCGGCTCGCCGACGCGCGCTTCATGGGTCGGCCCACGGAGCAGATGCAGTACCAGCCCGTCGGCGACCTCCACCTCGCCTTCCCCGGGCTGACCGACGACGTCGCGGAGTACCGCCGCTCGCTCGACCTCACCACGGCGGTGACGACCACGACGTTCGTCGCCGACGGCGTGCGGCACACACGCGAGGTGTTCGTCAGCCACGCCGACCAGGCGATCGTCGTGCGGCTGCGCGCGGACGTGCCGGGCGGCGTCTCGGTCGACGCCTCGTTCACGTCGCTGCAGGAGACGACCACCCTGGCGCACGACGGCCGGACGCTCGCGCTCGAGGGGCGCTCCGGCGAGGCCGAGGGCCTCGAGGGCGAGGTCCGGTTCGTCGCCCTGGCGCGGGCCCTCGCCGAGGGCGGCTCGGTGGTGTGCGACGAGACGTCGCTGCGGGTGCGGGGCGCCGACGCCGTCACGCTGCTCGTCACGATCGGCACCAGCCACCGGAGCTACCTCGACGTCGGTGGCGACCCGCTCCAGCAGGCGGCACCGCCCCTCGAGCGGGCGAGCGTCAGCGGCTTCGGCGTCCTGCGCCGGTCGCACGTGCGCGACCACCAGGAGCTGTTCGGGAGGGTCGACCTCGACCTCGGCACGTCGCCGTCGGCCGACCTGCCGACCGACGAGCGGGTGGCGGCGTTCCGGGCCGGCGGCGACCCGCAGCTCGCCGCCCTGTACTACCAGTTCGGCCGCTACCTGCTGATCTCGAGCTCACGCGCGCCGGGCCAGCCCGCCAACCTCCAGGGGCTCTGGAACGCGGAGATGCTGCCCGCCTGGCAGTCGAAGTACACGCTCAACATCAACTGCGAGATGAACTACTGGCCGGCGGGCCCGTCGAACCTCGCGGAGTGCTGGCGGCCGCTGTTCGCGATGATCGAGGAGCTCGCGGAGTCGGGGGCGCGGACGGCGCGGAAGATGTGGGGAGCCCGGGGGTGGGTGGCGCACCACAACACCGACCTGTGGCGCGGGACCGCCCCCGTGGACCACGCCTTCTACGGGGTGTGGCCCACCGGCGGCGCGTGGCTCTCGCTGCTCTTCTGGGAGCACTACGAGTACACCGGCGACCTCGACACCCTGCGCGAGTACTTCCCCGTGCTGCGCGGCGCGGTCGAGTTCTTCCTCGACACGCTCGTCGTCGACGACGCGACCGGCTACCTGGTCACGAGCCCGTCGCACTCCCCCGAGCTGAAGCACCACGAGGACGACGACGAGGGCGTGAGCCTCTGCGCCGGGCCGACGATGGACTGCCAGATCCTGCGGGACCTGTTCACCGCGTTCGACAAGGCGTCGCGGGAGCTCGGCCTCGACCGCGAGACGGCCGTGGCCGCCCTCGCCGCGCGCGACACGCTGCCCCCCAACCAGGTCGGCCACCTCGGCCAGCTCCAGGAGTGGCTGATCGACTGGGAGGACGCGGCCACCGAGACCAGCCGCCACGTCTCCCACCTGTGGGGCGTGTTCCCGAGCGACCAGATCACGCCGCGCCGGACGCCAGAGCTCGCGGCCGCGGCCGACCGGTCGCTCGAGCTGCGGGGCCCGGCCGTGACCGCCGGCTGGTCCCTGGCCTGGAAGATGAACATCCGCGCCCGCCTCCTGCAGCGCGACGGCGCCTACGCGCACCTCACGCAGCTGCTCTCCCCCGGCCGGACGGCGCCCAACCTGTTCGACCTGCACCCGCCGTTCCAGATCGACGGCAACTTCGGCGGTACGTCGGCGATCAACGAGATGCTCCTGCAGTCCCACTCCGGGGAGGTCTGGCTGCTGCCCTGCCTCCCCGAGGCGTGGCCCGAGGGGCGCGTGCGCGGCCTGCGCACCCGCGGGGGCTTCGAGATCACGATGACGTGGTCCGCCGGCCGCCTCGACCACGCCCGCGTGCGCTCCCTGCTCGGCCGCACCGTCCGCCTGCGCACCGACGCGCCCGTGCGCGTCGTCGGGCCGCACGGTCCGGTCGCCGTCGAGCGCCCCGAGGACGGCCTGGCCGTGTTCGAGACGCGGCGCGGCGCCACCTACGTCGTCCAGCCGACGGCCTGAGCCACCCGGCAGCCATCCACCAGCCACCCACCCGCACCACTCACGAGAAGAGGACACCGATGTCCAGACGATGGATCAGGACCGGCACGGCAGCGGTCGTCGCGGTCAGCGCGGTCGCGGCCGTCGGGGTCGGGGCCACGGCCTTCGACCCGTACGCCGCAAGCTCCCAGGGCGCCGGCAGGTGCCCCCAGCTCTACGTCTCCCCCGACGGGGACGACGCGGCGAAGGGCACCGCCGACGCGCCGTGGGCCACCGTCGACCACGCGCGCCAGTACATCCAGGACCGCGGGCTCAACCACGAGCGCAAGATGAAGTGCGACATCGTGGTCAACCTCGCCGAGGGCGACTACCCCGTCGACGAGACCATCGAGTTCACCGAGAAGGACTCGGGGAACAACGGCCACCAGGTGATCTACCGCTCCGCCGACGGACCCGGCAAGGCCAACCTCGTCGGCGCCGAGCCCGTCACCGGCTGGGAGCCCTACCAGGACGGCATCTACAAGACGACGTTCGACCCCGAGCAGCAGTTCTACACGCTGTTCGAGGACGGCGAGCGCTCCGAGCTGGCGCGCTACCCCAACCGGACCTCCGAGGACACGCAGGCCCCGTACCTGTTCTCCGTCCTCGGCGAGCCCGAGAAGGAGGCCGTCCGCTCCTGGCTCTACTGGAAGGACGGCGACTGGGACCCGGCGTGGGACGACACCGCGGACAGCAACCCGCTCAAGGACGCCCAGATCACGGTGTGGTCCGGCGGGTCCTGGAGCTGGTTCACGGACACGATCCCGATCGGCGGCGCGGACTACCGCAAGGGCTTCGCGACGTTCGACTACTGGTCGCGGTACGCCCTGGTCAACAGCCGCAGCGGGTCGCGCTACTACATCCAGAACGCCATGCCGTTCCTGGACCAGCCCGGTGAGTACTACGTGGACCGCGAGGCCGGCGAGCTCTACTACATGCCGCGGGGCGACATCGACGACGTCACCATCATGCGGCCGACCGTGGCCAAGCTCGTGGACATCAAGGGCGACTCCCCCGAGGACAAGGCGCACGACATCACGTTCGACGGCCTCGGCGTCCAGTACTCCGACTTCGTCGACTGGTACCGCGCCGGGTGGATCAGCGCCGGCGACTCCGGCGAGGTGCACACCTATCCCGAGTACGACCGCCAGATCGAGATGCCTCGCAACCGGTTCGGCGCCGTCACGCTCGAGAACACCAGCCACATCACCCTCACCGGCATGCACATCCGGGACACCGGGTTCATGGGCGTCTACGCACTGTTCGCCAACGACCACCTGACGGTCGAGGACTCCCTGCTGGAGAACATCGGCGCGGACGGCATCAAGGTCGAGGGCGGCTGGCCCGGCGAGGGCGACCTCACCCACGCCCACACGTTCCGCAACCTCTACATCGACCACGTCGGCGAGCTCGTCCCCGGCGACGCCTCCGGCATCGAGCTCATGGGCACGGGCGACAACACCGTCGAGCACGTCCACGTCAAGCACTCCGCGCGCTACGGCATCAGCCTCGAGTCGCGTCCCGAAGTGATCGACGGGGACCAGTACACGGACAACAACACGTTCCGCTACATCCGTATCGACCAGGCGGGGCTCGACTCGGGCGACATGGGTGCCTTCTACACCTACGGCGTCGCGAACCAGGAGCCGCACCCGATCCAGAACACCGTCGACCAGATGGTGATCGGCGACGTCATCCCCGACCCGGCCGGCGCGATGCCCGACAGCGGCACCCGCGGCATCCACATGGACGCCGGCGGCTGCGGCTTCGCCTTCTCCAACATCGAGGTCGGCAAGACGACCGACCAGTCGTACCAGTCCTACCAGTGCAACGAGGTCACCAACGGCAACTGGGAGGACGACTTCGACGCCACCCAGATGCAGTACGACCAGATCGGCGTGACCGCCGACTTCCCCTACCCCGTCGACTGACGACCGCGGCCGTGCCCGCGCCCCGCG
>NZ_JBHXAW010000183.1:0-9116 GCF_042726645.1 Isoptericola sp. NPDC060257 | reverse complement strand
CAGCTGACTCTTAATCAGCGGGTTCGGGGTTCGAGTCCCTGATGGCGCACCAGCACGAGGTCCCCGTACCGCGGGGACCTCGTCGCGTGAGGACCTCCTGGTGCGAGCCTGCGGGCGTCCTCTGGCCACGCGCCATTAGCTCAATTGGCAGAGCAGCTGACTCTTAATCAGCGGGTTCGGGGTTCGAGTCCCTGATGGCGCACCAGCAAGCCCCGTCCGGCAGTGCCGGGCGGGGCTTCGTCGTCCCCGGAGCGGGTGGCGTCCAGTGGTCGTCCAGAGTTCTCCCGGTCGCCCCCGGCACGCACCGGGGAGTTCACCGGCCGCCACCACGCTGTCGTCCCGGGTGAGCCCGGGCTGCCTGGCGGGAGCGCCCTTCCCTCATCGACGACAGGAAGGACGGCACGCTGATGCGGCCGAACCCCCCAGGACGCCTGCGGGCGTCCACCCTCGCCGCCGGTCTGGTGGCCGGGGCGCTGGCGCTCCCCGGCGCCGGCGCCGCGCCCGCCACTGCGGCTCCCGAGATCCCCGACCCGGCCGCGACGGCGGTGGGCGACCGGTTCCCCGGGTTCCCCGGCTGGCCGGACGACGCGCCCGCCGAGCGTGGGAAGAAGCCAGGCAAGCCCGGGAAGCCCGGCACCGCGCCCACGCTGGCACCGGAGGACGGCGCCCACCTCGAGGGCACGGTGCGGTTCGCGGCCGACCCGACCACCGCGGGCGACCCGGTCGGCCGGATCACGGTGGACGGCGCGGACCTGCCCGGCCTCGCGGCGACGGCGGGCGCGTCCGCCCTGACGTTCGACGTCGGGAGCAACTCCGCCGACGTCGCGTTCGCCAACTACCTCGTCGTCAACGGCCACCGCGTCGACCAGGACCGCACCTGGGTGTCGGAGCGCGTCTCCGTGCCCGTGCCGAACGAGTGGCTCGTCCAGGGCACCAACACGGTCGAGATCCACGCCGGCGGCAAGGACTCCTCGTGCGGCGTGAACTTCGACGACTTCGTGGTCTCGGAGCTCCAGCTCGAGCTGCTCGGCGAGACCGCCGGCGACGCCGGGAACTCCTTCGGGTACTCGATGGGCGACGGCTCCTGCGGCAGCAACACCTCCTACGTCAAGGAGGCGACGGTCTCGTTCGAGGTCGGGTCCGTGCCCGGCGCGACCACGGGGCTCGCCGCGGACGTCGACACGACGGCGCTCGCCGACGGCGCGCACGAGGTGGTCGCGACCACCCGCTCGGGGGCCACCGCCACGCACACCCTGCGCGTGAACAACTCCCCGGTCGGGGCCCCCGCCCTCTTCCCGGAGGACGGCACGCTCACCCGCGGGGTGCAGACCGTCACGGCGTCCGCACCCGCCGACGGCGACGGCGGCACCGCCGCGCTGACGGTCGACGGCGAGCCCGCCGCCGGCCCGACGACCCTCGGCGAGGGGGTGTCGGTGTTCTCGTTCGACGTCGGCACGAACTCGATCGAGACGCGCTACCAGAACCACCTGCTCGTCAACGGCACCCGGCTCGACCTGCGCGGCGACGGCGGCCGCGACCTCGTCTCCGAGCGGGTCCAGGTGGGCGTGCCGAACCGCCTGCTGCACCCGGGCGAGAACACGATCGCGCTGGTGGCGGGCGACGTCTCCGCGTCGTGCGGGGCGAACCTCGACGACTTCACGGCGTCGGGCCTGGCGCTGGGCCTCGCGGACGGCACGGTCACCCCGCCGGCCGACCTGCAGGCCTCCTACGCCTTGGGCGACGGGAGCTGCGGCTCGTCCAGCACCGCGCTGCCCGAGGTCGAGCTGGTGTGGACGATCGACGCGCCCGGCGTGACCGCGTTCCCCGCCCTGGGGCACGGCGAGGCCACGGTCTCGTTCGTCGTCGGGTCCAACTCGCTCGACGGCTCCGCGACCAACGCGCTGCGGATCAACGGCATCGAGCGCCGCATCGACCAGACCATCGTCGGTGGCCGCGGGGAGATCACGTTCCCGAACGAGGGGCTCCTGCCCGGCTGGAACGAGATCGACGTGGTCACGGGCGCGTTCGCGAACGACTGCAACCTCGACGACTTCACCGTCTCCGACGTCGTCCTGACCCCGGCGGGCGGCGCGGCGCAGCAGCAGGACGCGGCGCCGTCGTACGCTCTCGGCGACGGCACGTGCGGCTCGAACCTCAACTCCTTCCGCCAGGTCGACCTGCACTTCCTCGTCGACGCCCCGGCGCGCGGCCTGCGCGCGGACGTGGACACCTCGGACCTGAAGGACGGCGAGCACGAGCTCGCCGCGGTCTCCACGACGGGCGAGACCGCCACCCGGGTCCTGGAGACGGACAACTCGGCGCCCCGCGTCGCGTCCTCGGTCCCGGCCGAGGGCGCGCGGGTCACGTCGTCCGTGCCCCTCGCGGTGGAGCTGAACGACGCGCACGGCGTCGTCGGCGACGCGCAGGTGACGCTCGACGGCGAGGCCGTCGCGCTCGGCGACCCGGTCGGCCCGGGCCTGTCCGCGGGCGAGCACACCCTCGAGGTGGCGACCGCGGACTCGCTCGGCAACACGGCGACGCGCGAGATCACCTTCACGAGCGCCGGCGTGCCCGACGTCCCGACCGACCTCGCCCCCGCCCGTGGCACGACCGACGTCGACTCGCCGGTGACGCTGTCGGCCCGTGTCGCAGGCCCGGACGACGGCACCGTCACCGCGACGTTCGCGCAGGCGGACGTGCTGCTGCCGGGCGAGGTCCGGCAGGGGACGGCCGACGTCGTCCCGACGGAGCTGAACCCACGCGGGGCGAAGAAGGCCCCCGCGAAGGGCCTGGCCGCGGGCGACGGGAAGACCCTCGCCTCCCCGAAGGCCGACGCCGTCGCCTACCAGCGTTTCGACGTCCGGGTGATGTCCCGCGAGGAGCACCCGGTGGTGCGCTGGAGCGGCACGGCCGACCCGGCGCGCGAGGTGTCGCTGCTGGTGTGGGACACGACGGCGAAGGTGTGGGACACCCTCGCGGCGTCGCGCGGTACCGCCGACGGCGACACCGTCCTCGTGGCGCCGGCGGGTCCGGAGCACCGCGACCGCGGCGTCGTCCACCTCATGGTGACGGCCACCGACCCGTTCGCCGACGACCTCGACGCCGGCCCCGAGGGCTTCGCCGACCCGGCGGACTACGACTTCTCCGTCGCGCACATGACGGACACCCAGTACCTGTCCGAGGGCGCGGTCGAGCAGGAGACCGCCGAGGAGCGGGCGATCTGGGAGTCCGCGTACGCGGGCGTGACCGAGTGGATCGCCGCGAACGCCGAGGAGCGCAAGATCGCGTTCGTCTCGCACACCGGTGACCTCATCGAGAACAACATCCGGGAACCGCAGGACGACGCCATGCGGGACCAGGTGACGGGCGAGTTCGAGGTCTCCTCCCGCCAGCAGGCGAAGATCGACGGCATCCCCAACTCCGCCGTCGCGGGCAACCACGACAACTGGTCGGGGGCGGACGGCGGTGCCGACACCTACAACCGGTACTTCGGCCCCGACCGGTACAAGGCCGCGGCCGAGTCCTGGGAGGACGCCGAGTACGGCTCGTGGCGCGAGGGCGACAACTCCAACCACTACGTCCTGTTCTCCGCGGGCGGGCTGGACTTCGTCGCCGTCGGCATGGGGTACGGCGTCACCCGCGAGGAGGCCGAGTGGGCCGACGGGATCTTCGAGCGCTACCCCGACCGCAACGGCATCCTCATGACCCACGCGTATCTCGCGGCCAGCACGCAGAAGGACGGGCGCAACGCAGGCTTCGCCACCCCCGACGGCTCGCCGCTGTACAAGTACGTGGTCGAGCCGAACGACAACGTGTTCCTCGTGCTCGCCGGGCACGTGCACGGCGTCACGACCAACGTGAAGCCAGTCGGGGAGATCGCGGACGGCGTCGTGGAGCTCCTCGCGGACTACCAGGCGTTCACGGTGCCCGCGCAGCGGGTGGGCCTCGGCACGATCGGGGGCTACGACCCGTCCGAGCGGCTGCGTTTCGGTGCCTCGTACTTCCGGCTCCTGCAGTTCGACGTCGACCGGGCCGAGATGAGCGTCGACACCTATTCGCCGTTCCTCGACGACTTCGGGGCCGACGAGTGGGACCCGGACGCCCGGTACGACTCGACCGCCGACAACATGGTGCTCCCGGTGGACCTCACCACCCGCACCACGTCGCTGGTCACCGACTCGCTGGCGGTCTACGCGCCCATGCGGGTGATCGGCACGAAGGCCGTGGCCTCCGGCGCGGTCGCGTCCGTGCGGTGGGACGGCCTCAAGCGGGACACGCAGTACGCGTGGGTCGTCACGGCCACCACGCGCGGCGGCGGCGTCACCGCCGCCGAGCCGGCCCTCTTCACCACGCGGGGCGGCACGCGGTGACCTTCCCCACCCCGGCCAGGACGGCGTCGCGTCGCGGCGCCGTCCTGGCGGCACCCCGGCTCGTCGTGACCGCGCTCGTCGCCGCCGGGATCGCCGTTGCCGGCACGGTCGGCGCGGCCGGCCCGGCCGCCGCCCACGACGCCACGACCGACGCGTACGCGCGGGTCACGGCGGGCGACGGCGCGGACGTCCGCGTCGAGCTCGACCTGGAGTACGACCTGCTCATGAAGTCCGCGTGGCTCACGGCCGAGGCCTACGACGCGCGCGGCCAGGCCGCGCAGGAGGCCCAGCTCGCCGAGCACGCCGACGAGGTCGCCGCCTACGTCACCGAGCGGTTCCAGGTGGGGGCGGGCGACGACCTCTGCACCCCGGCGCTCGCGGCGGACCCCACGGTCGGCGACCGGGGCGGGAAGGCCTACGCCACGGTCGTGCTCGACTACGCGTGCCCCGCCGGGGACGCCGGACGCCCCGGGACGCACACGCTGTTCAGCGCCCTCTTCCCGGACGCCGAGTCGTTCGTGCACACCACCGAGACGATGGTGACCTACGACCTCGACGGCGAGGAGGGCTCGGCGGTGCTCACGCCGGCCCACCCCACCGTCACGACGGGCGGGCAGGGCACGTGGCAGCGGCTGGGGGAGTTCTTCGTGCTCGGCGCGGAGCACCTGTTGCTCGGCCCCGACCACCTGCTCTTCCTGCTGGCCCTGATCGTCGGTTCCCGCCGCCTGCGCGACGTCGTCCTGGTGGCGACGGCGTTCACCGTGGCGCACTCCGTGACGTTCCTCCTCGCGGCGACCGGCGCCGTGAGCGCGCCCGGGGCGGTGGTCGAGCCGGTCATCGCGCTCTCGATCGCCGCCGTGGCCGCCGGGCACCTCTGGGCCGTGCGGCCGGGCGCACCGCCGCGGCTCGACGCGCCGGGCGTCGTCGCGACCGAGCCACGTCAGCAGGTCTGGCGGCGCTGGCACGACCTGTCGAGGTCCGACGTCGTCCGGATCGCCGTCGTGTTCGCCTTCGGCCTCGTGCACGGGCTGGGCTTCGCGGGCGCGCTGGGCCTGGACGAGCCCTGGTCGTGGGGGCTGCTCGGGTCGCTGCTCGTCTTCAACGTGGGCATCGAGGCGGTGCAGCTCGGCATCATCGCCGTGCTCTACCCGCTGCTCGTGCTGCTGCGCCGGCGGGCACCGCGGGCGGGCCGGTGGGTCACGGCGGTGGTCGCCGCCGCCGTCGCGGTCGTGGGGCTCTTCTGGCTCGTGCAGCGCGTGCTCGGTCTCGGGTGAGGGGCCAGGATGGGGCGATGATCTCCACCGAGCTCGCGGCCCGGCTGCGCGACGCGGGGCTGGTGTGGCGCCCCGCCGACGGCGACCGGTTCCGCATCGACGCCGCCGACCTGTCCGCCGAGGTGTTCACCGTCAGCACCATGACGATCGAGGCGCACGACTACCCGACCGGCACCATCCTCGGGTTCAACGGCACCACCGAGTGGGCGCTCGACTCGGTGGCCATCGAGGACGCGCTGTGGCTGCCGCGCGAGGACCAGCTGCGCGAGCTGCTGCGCTCCACCTTCCGGGGGCTGACCCGCACCACCCCGGGCGCGGGGGAGCGGGGCGGGGCCGAGCGCTACGACGTCGAGGTCGAGCTGCTCGGCGAGGTGCGGACCTTCACGGGGGCCGACCCCGCCGAGGCCTACGGTGCCGCGCTGCTCGCGCTCGTGGAGCTCAGCGCCTGAGCGCCGGCGCCTGATCCTCGGTGCCCCGTGCCCCGCTTACCCTGGGGGCGTGCCTGATCCCGTGACGTCCGAGCCCGTCGACCCGCGCTACCGCCGCCAGCCCGTGAGCTTCGTGCGGCGCAGCGCGCGCCTCACGACCGCGCAGGGCAAGGCGTGGGACACCCGCCGCGACCGGTACCTCGTCGACGTGCCGCGCGGCGCCGCCGTGACGTCCGTCGACCCGTCCTGGACGTTCGACCCGGCGCGGGTCTTCGGCCGCACCGCCCCGCTGGTCGTGGAGATCGGGTCCGGGCAGGGCGAGGCGATCGTCGCGGCGGCCGCCGCGCACCCCGAGCGCGACCACCTCGCCGTCGAGGTGTACACGCCGGGCCTGGCGCAGACGATCGTGCGCGCCGGGCACGCGGGTGCCGACCCCGGACGGGACGGCGGCGCGCCCGGCAACGAGCTCGACAACCTCCGGCTGGTCCAGGCGGACGCCGCGGAGCTGCTGGCCACGGCGCTGCCTGAGGCGTCGGTCGAGGAGCTGTGGGTCTTCTTCCCCGACCCGTGGCACAAGTCCCGGCACCAGAAGCGGCGGCTCGTCACGCCGGCGTTCGCCGAGGTCGTCGCCCGCGTGCTGCGGCCCGGCGGGGTGTGGCGGCTCGCCACCGACTGGTCGCACTACGCCGACCAGATGCTCGAGGTGCTCGAGGCCTCCGACGCCTTCCGGAACGCCCACGGGCCGGGGGAGCGGGCGCCGCGGTTCGAGGGGCGCGTGCTCACGAGCTTCGAGAAGAAGGGCTCCGCCGCGGGCCGGGGCGCGACCGACCTGGAGTACGTGCGCCGCTGAGCCCGGCTCCCGTACCGACGCGCCGCCGACCTCGTCGCCCGACCTGGGACGCGCCCGGGAAGTGACTTGCGCCACACGGCTCGGCTCTAGCAAGGTGTGCCACGCGAAACGTTCTCGAACGGGGCAGCGTGGCCCCGTCGGACGCCTGAGCCATCGGAGGCATCATGAGCGACCTGTCCACCGCGGGGCCGCCACCGGGAGAGACCGAGTACCAACGGGTGCAGCGGTCGGACGAGTTCCAGGGGCTGCGGCGCGCCTTCCGGAACTTCGTGTTCCCGATGACGGCGCTGTTCCTCGTCTGGTACTTCGTCTACGTCCTGCTCGCCAACTACGCCCACGACTTCATGAGCATCAGGCTGGGCGACAGCAACATCACGGTGGGGCTGCTGTTCGGGCTCGGGCAGTTCGTCTCCACGTTCGTCATCACCATGCTCTACGCCCGCTGGGCGAACAAGAAGTTCGACGCGCGGGCCGACGCGCTGCGCCGTGAGATCGAGGAGGGCGAGCTGTGAGCGGCATCGTGACCCAGTCCCTCGCGGGGACCCCCGTCGTCTCCGCCGCCGAGGCCACGGACATCGGCAACCCCTGGGTGAACATCGGCATCTTCGGGGCGTTCGTCCTGGTCACCCTGGTGATCGTGTTCCGTGCCTCCCGGCAGAACAAGTCCGCCGCCGACTTCTACGCCGGCGGCCGCAACTTCACCGGCCCGCAGAACGGCACCGCCATCGCGGGCGACTACCTGTCGGCCGCGTCGTTCCTCGGCATCTGCGGCGCCATCGCGCTCAACGGCTACGACGGCTTCCTCTACTCGATCGGCTTCCTCGTCGCGTGGCTCGTGGCCCTCCTGCTGGTGGCGGAGCTGCTGCGCAACACCGGCAAGTTCACGATGGCCGACGTGCTGTCCTTCCGGCTGCGCCAGCGTCCGGTGCGGATGGCGGCCGCCCTCGCGACCCTGCTCGTGGTCTTCTTCTACCTGCTCGCCCAGATGGCCGGCGCCGGCGGCCTCGTCGCGCTGCTGCTGGGCGTCGACAGCCGCGCCGGGCAGAGCCTCGTCATCGCCGTGGTCGGCGCGCTGATGATCCTCTACGTGCTGGTCGGCGGGATGAAGGGCACCACCTGGGTGCAGATCATCAAGGCCGTGCTGCTCATCGCGGGCGCCGCCATCATGACCGTCTGGGTGCTGGCCAAGTTCGGCTTCAACCTGTCCGACCTGCTCGGGGGCGCCGTGGAGGCGGCCGGTCCGGGCGGCCAGGCGCTCCTCGAGCCGGGCAAGCAGTACGGCGCGGACGGCACCTCCAAGCTGAGCTTCCTGTCGCTCGCGCTCGCCCTGGTGCTCGGCACCGCGGGCCTGCCCCACGTGCTCATGCGCTTCTACACGGTGCCGACGGCCAAGGAGGCGCGGCGCTCGGTGGTCTGGGCGATCTGGCTGATCGGCATCTTCTACCTGTTCACGCTGGTGCTCGGCTACGGCGCGGGCGCGCTGGTGGGGCCGGAGGCGATCAACAACGCCCCCGGGGGAGTGAACTCGGCGGCACCGCTGCTGGCCTTCGCCCTGGGCGGCGAGATCCTGCTCGGGCTCATCTCCGCGGTCGCCTTCGCGACGATCCTGGCCGTGGTGGCCGGGCTGACGATCACCGCGGCGGCGAGCTTCTCCCACGACATCTACGCGAACGTCATCAAGAAGGGGGAGGTCAAGCCCGACTCCGAGGTGCGGATCGCCCGGTGGACCGTGGTCGTGATCGGCATCATCGCCATCGTGGGCGGCATCTTCGCCCAGAACCAGAACGTCGCGTTCCTCGTGGCGCTCGCGTTCGCGGTGGCGGCGTCGGCCAACCTGCCGACGATCGTGTTCTCGCTGTTCTGGAAGCGGTTCAACACCTCGGGCGCGCTGTGGAGCATCTACGGCGGCCTGATCTCCTGCATCGTGCTGATCGTCCTGTCGCCCACGGTGTCCGGGAACGAGAAGGCGATGTTCCCGTCGGCGGACTTCGACGTCTTCCCGCTGACGAACCCGGGCCTCGTGTCCATCCCGCTGGGCTTCCTGCTCGGGATCGTCGGCACCTTCCTGTCGAAGGAGAAGCCGCACCCGGAGAAGTTCGCCGAGATGGAGGTCCGCTCGCTCACCGGCGCCGGCGCCGAGAAGGCCGTCGCCAAGCACTGACGACGCCGACCTGGTGCCCGACGGGCCCCGCCG
>NZ_JBHXAW010000182.1:0-9180 GCF_042726645.1 Isoptericola sp. NPDC060257 | reverse complement strand
CCGCGGTACCGGGCCTCCGGCCAGGCGACCTGGTCCGAACTGTGAGGTCAGAAGTTGATCATGTGCCCCACGATGCCGTGGATGGACTCCTGCAGCGCCTCGGACAGCGTCGGGTGCGTGTGCACGTTCCGCGCGACCTCGTCGGCCGTGAGGTCCCACTTCTGCGCGAGGGTGAGCTCGGGCAGCAGCTCGGAGACGTCCGGGCCGATCATGTGGGCGCCGAGGAGCTCGTTGTACTTGGCGTCGGCGACGACCTTGACGAACCCGGTGGGGTCGCCGAGCCCGTGGGCCTTGCCGTTGGCCATGAACGGGAAGGACGCGACCTTGACGTCGTAGCCCTCGTCCTTGGCCTGCTGCTCGGTGAGGCCGAACGACGCGACCTGCGGGGAGCAGAACGTGGCGCGCGGCATCATGCGGTAGTCGCCGAGCGTCTGGGTCTCGGCCCCGCCGATGGTCTCGGCGGCGACGACGCCCTGCGCCTCCGCGACGTGCGCCAGCATGAGCTTGGCGGTGACGTCGCCGATGGCGAAGATGTGCGGCACGTTGGTGCGCATGTGGTCGTCGATCGCGATGGCGCCGCGCTCGGTGAGCTGGACGCCGGTGTTCTCGAGGCCGAAGCCCTCGACGTTCGGCGCGAAGCCGACGGCGGACAGGACCTTGTCGACGACGATCTCGCCGGGCTTGTCGTCCTTGACGCCCTTGTAGGAGACGGTGACGGACGAGCCGTTGTCCTTGATGGTCTGGACGGCGGTGGAGGTGAGGAGCTTGATGCCGAGCTTCTTGTACTGCTTGGCGATCTCCTTGGAGACGTCCGCGTCCTCGTTCGGCAGGGCACGGTCGAGGAACTCGATGATCGTGACGTCCACGCCGTAGTTCTTGAGGACGTAGGCGAACTCCATGCCGATGGCGCCGGCGCCGACGATGGCGATCGACTCCGGCAGGTCGCGCGTCATGATCTGCTTCTCGTAGGTCACGACGTTCTCGGACAGCTCGACGCCGGGGAGCAGCTTGACCTGCGAGCCGGTGGCGATGATGACGTTGTCGAACGTGACCGTCTCGGTGCCGCCCTTGTTCAGCGCGACCTCGATGGTGTTCGCGTCGCGGAACGTGCCGCGGCCGTCGTACTCGGCGATCTTGTTCTTCTTCATGAGGAAGTGGACGCCCTTGACGCGGCCGTCCGCGACCACGCGGGACCGGTCGAACGCCTTGCCGAAGTCGAACGTGACGTCACCGGACATGCCGAAGAAGTCGGCCTGGTGGTTGAAGATGTGGGCGAGCTCCGCGTTGCGCAGCAGCGCCTTGGAGGGGATGCAGCCCACATTGAGGCAGACACCACCCCAGTACTTCTCCTCGATGATGGCGACGGACTTGCCGAGCTGGGCCGCACGGATCGCGGCGACATAGCCGCCGGGGCCAGCCCCGAGGAGGACGACGTCGTAGTGGGAAGCCATGGGCCCAGCCTATTAGCGCGCGCCACCCCCTGCGGCGTGACGTCCGTCGCACCTCCCGCGCGACGTCGTCGGGCCCGGACTACCGCACGGAGTCGACGCCCAGGTTCGCGAGCTCGTCGGCGCGCTCGTTCCCCGCGTCGCCGGCGTGCCCCTTGACCCACACCCAGCGCACGTCGTGCTTCGTGACCTCGGCGTCGAGGGCCTGCCACAGGTCCACGTTCTTCACGGGCTTCTTGGCCGCCGTCGTCCAGCCGTTGCGCTTCCAGCCGGCGATCCAGGTGCGCATGCCGTTCATCACGTACGAGGAGTCGACGTGGATCACCACGGTGCTGGGCCGCTTGAGCGCGCGCAGCCCCTCGACGACGGCGGTGAGCTCCATGCGGTTGTTGGTGGTGACGGTCTCGCCGCCGTAGAGCTCCTTGGTGTGCTCCCCTGCCTTCAGCAGCGCCCCCCAGCCCCCGATGCCGGGGTTGCCCTTGCAGGCACCGTCGGTCCACATCTCGACCAGGGGCTTCTCGTTCTCGTCAGGCACCCGCACACCCTACGTTCCCCGTGTCCCACGGCCGTGTCGGACGCCGCGCGTAGCGTCGGCGCAGACCCCAGGACGACGAAGGAGACGCACATGAGGTTCGGTTTCGTCGGCAGCTTCGGCACCCCGCAGCAGAACGTCGCCCTCGCCCGCGCGTGCGAGGAGCACGGCTGGGACGGCTTCTTCAGCTGGGACGGGATGAGCATGGGCGACTGGGGCGGCGACGCCCTGACGGCCTGGGACCCGTTCGCGGTCCTCGCGGGCGCCGCGGCCGTGACGGGGCGCATCGCGCTCGGCGCCATGGTGTTCGCGGTGCCGCGGCACCGGGCGTGGGAGCTGGCGCAGCGCGCCCTGACCGTCGACCACCTGTCCGGCGGGCGGCTGGTGCTCCCGGCGGGCGTGGGCGTGCTCGACGACCGCGGGTTCACGTCCGTCCCGGGTCAGGTGACCGCGCTGAAGGACCGGGCGCAGGCGCTCGACGAGACCCTTGAGTGGCTGCGCACGTCGTGGTCCGGCGAGACCTTCGAGGCCGACGGCGCGCAGGTGCGCACCGGGCCGTTCCGGTTCGCCGCTCCCCCGGTGCGCGGCCACATCCCCGTGTGGCCGGTCGGCGTCTGGGACGCCACGAACCCGCCCCTGAAGAACCTGCACCGCACGCTGCGCTGGGACGGGATCGTCGTGCAGGCGCGTGGCGCGACGCCGGAGGAGGCGGAGGCCGGCCCCGACGCCGTCCGCGAGCTCACCGCGTGGATCGCCGAGCAGCGCGGGCCCGACGCCGGACCGTTCGACGTCGTCGCGTCCGGCCTCCTCTCGTCCGACCCGGGCGAGGCCCGCGAGCAGGCCCGCGCCTTCGCGGACGCCGGCGCGACCTGGTTCGTCGACTCGTGGTGGGACCCGGCGGAGGCGACGCCCGAGCGCCTGCTCGAGCGGGTGCGCCAGGGCCCGCCCACCCTCTGAGGGTGGACGGGCCCCGGCGCGGTCGAGGTCGAGCGGGTCAGCCGACCGGGCGCGCCGGCTCGATCGGGACGCTCGGCAGGTGCTTGGCCGGGAGCGTCTTGGGCCGCCAGGCCGCGCGCTCCGCCTCGAAGGCCGCGATGTCGTCCTCGTGCTGCAGCGTGAGGCCGATGTCGTCGAGGCCCTCCATGAGGCGCCAGCGCGTGTAGTCGTCGATCTGGAACGGCACGGTGACGTCGTCGGCGTGGGCGGTGCGCGCCTCGAGGTCCACGGTCACCTCGGTGCCGGGCTTGGTCTCGAGGATCTTCCAGAGGATCTCGATGTCCTCCTGCGCGACGATGCCGGCCACGAGGCCCTGCTTGCCCGAGTTGCCGCGGAAGATGTCCGCGAACCGGGGCGCGAGCACGACGCGGAAGCCGTAGTCCTTGAGCGCCCACACGGCGTGCTCGCGCGAGGAGCCCGTACCGAAGTCGGCGCCCGCGACCAGCACGGAGCCCGCCTTGTACGCGTCCTGGTTGAGCACGAACGTGGGGTCGCCGCGCCAGGCGGCGAACAGCGCGTCCTCGAAGCCCGTCCGGGTGACCCGCTTGAGGTAGACGGCGGGGATGATCTGGTCGGTGTCGACGTTGGTGCGGCGCAGCGGCACCCCGACGCCCGTGTGGGTGGTGAACTTCTCCATGACGATCTCCTGCTACGGGGTGGGGGTCAGACGAAGGACGGGGCGGACAGCGGCGCCAGCGGGGTGCCGTCGAACGTCGTGAGGTCGACGTCGCCCTCGAACTCGAGGTCGGCGACCGACGACAGCGTGCCGCGGACGGCGGTCGCGGCCGCGACCAGCGGCGACACGAGGTGCGTGCGCCCGCCCTTGCCCTGGCGACCCTCGAAGTTGCGGTTCGAGGTGGACGCCGCGCGCTCGCCCGGCGCGAGCTGGTCGGGGTTCATGCCGAGGCACATGGAGCAGCCGGCGTTGCGCCACTCGGCGCCGAACTCCTTGAAGATGACGTCCAGGCCCTCGGCCTCGGCCTGCAGCCGCACGCGGGCGGACGCGGGCACGACGAGCACGCGCACGTCGTCCGCCTTCTGCCGGCCCTGGAGCACCTTCGCCACGGAGCGCAGGTCCTCGATGCGCCCGTTGGTGCACGAGCCGATGAAGACCGTGTCGACCTTGACGTCGCGCAGCGGCGTGCCGCCCTCCAGGCCCATGTACTCCAGCGCGCGCTCGGCCGTGACGCGCTCGTTGGCGTCGGCGATGTCGGCAGGCACCGGCACAGACGCCGACAGCGGCAGCCCCTGGCCGGGGTTGGTGCCCCACGTGACGAACGGCTCGAGGTCGGCCGCCTCCAGCACGACCTCGGCGTCGAACTCGGCGTCGTCGTCGCTGCGCAGCGTCGTCCAGTACTCGACGGCGGCGTCCCAGTCCTCGCCCTCGGGCGCGTGCGGGCGGCCCTGGAGGTAGTCGAACGTCGTCTGGTCGGGCGCGATCATGCCCGCGCGGGCGCCGGCCTCGATGGACATGTTGCAGATGGTCATCCGCGCCTCCATCGAGAGCTTGCGGATGGCCTCGCCGCGGTACTCGAGCACGTAGCCCTGCCCGCCGCCGGTGCCGATCTTGGCGATGATCGCCAGGATGATGTCCTTGCTGGTGGCGCCCGGGGGCAGCTCGCCGTTCACCGTGATCGCCATCGTCTTGAACGGGGCGAGCGGCAGGGTCTGCGTGGCGAGCACGTGCTCGACCTCGGAGGTGCCGATGCCGAAGGCCAGCGCGCCGAACGCGCCGTGCGTCGAGGTGTGCGAGTCGCCGCAGACGACGGTCAGGCCCGGCATGGTCAGGCCGAGCTGCGGGCCCACCTGGTGGACGATGCCCTGGTCGGCGTCGCCCAGGGAGTGGATGCGGACGCCGAACTCCTTGGCGTTGTTGCGCAGCGTGTCGATCTGCGTGCGGCTGGTGAGGTCCGCGATCGGCAGGTCGATGTCGAGCGTCGGGGTGTTGTGGTCCTCGGTCGCGATCGTGAGATCGGGACGACGGACGGGGCGCCCGGCGAGGCGCAGCCCCTCGAACGCCTGCGGGCTCGTCACCTCGTGCACGAGGTGCAGGTCGATGTAGAGGAGGTCGGGCGCCCCGTCGCTGCCACGACGCACCAGGTGCGCCTCCCAGACCTTCTCCGCCAGCGTGCCGGCCATCATGTGCTCCTCGTCCGCCGCGTCCCCGCGGCCGTCGTGCGTGTGCTGTGTCTCGGTCGATCTCGTCGGCTGTTCCGCCGGGCGATACCGTCGTTCGGACCCCGGAGGGCCCGGCTCGTGAGACGGTTCCGTCCCGTGAGATGCGGTCCCCGACTTGCAATCTCAGTGACTGAGACGTCAATATCGTCCTATGGACGATACTAGCGGAGTCGGCGTACTCGACAAGGCCGCGTCCGTGCTGGGCGCCCTGGAGGCTGGTCCCGCCACTCTGGCGCAGCTGGTCTCCTCGACCGGGCTCGCCCGCCCCACGGCGCATCGCCTCGCCGTCGCCCTCGAGCACCACCGTCTCGTGGGCCGCGACATGCAGGGCCGGTTCGTGCTCGGACCGCGCCTCAACGAGCTCGCGACGGCGGCCGGCGAGGACCGGCTGCTCGCCGCAGCCAACCCCGTGCTCACGGCACTGCGCGACCACACGGGCGAGAGCGCACAGCTCTACCGCCGCCAGGGCGACCATCGCGTCTGCGTGGCCGCCGCCGAGCGGCCGGTCGGCCTGCGCGACTCGATCCCCGTGGGCGCCACCCTCACGATGCACGCGGGCTCCGCGGCGCAGATCCTCCTGGCCTGGGAGGAGCCGGACCGCCTGCACCGCGGCCTGCGCGAGGCCGTGTTCACCGCGACGATCCTCTCCGGCGTCCGACGCCGCGGGTGGGCGCAGTCGGTCTCCGAGCGCGAGCTCGGCGTCGCGTCCGTCTCGGCACCGGTGCGCGGGCCCTCCGGCCGGGTCGTGGCGTCCGTGTCCGTCTCCGGGCCGGTCGAGCGCCTCACCCGCCAGCCGGGCCGCCTGCACTCCGCCGCCGTCGTCTCCGCCGCCAACCGCCTGACCGAGGTGCTGCGCCGAGCCGGCGAGTGACCCGTCTCCCCCACCAGCACCGATCCCGGGCCCGGCCCGCTGCGACTCCACGCGGCGCGCCGGGCCCGGTGCTGTCGGGCCCCCGCCCAGGTCAGTACGCTCCTGGCTGACGGGGCAGCCCTGCCCTGCGACCCGAGAGGCGTGAGGACCTGATGCCCGCGAAGGCCAAGACACTGCTGATCTGGATCGTCGTGATCTTCCTGATCTACGCGATCGTGAGCAGCCCTGACCGTGCGGCGAACATCGTGACGGCGATCTGGGACTTCATCACCAACGCGTTCTCCAGCTTCGGGCAGTTCTTCGCGAACCTGACCGACTGACGACGGCCCGGAGAACCCCGTGATCACCGACGAGAGGCGCGAGCGCGACCGGGTGCGCGCGCACGCGCACCTGCGTCGGTACGTGCTCCCGAACGAGCGCGTGATCGTCGCGACGCGCCACCACTGGGCGCTGCTCCTCGAGCCGATCGCGACCACGGCCGCCGCGTTCCTGCTGATCGGCACCATCGTCATGTCGACGCCGGTCGACGTGCGCTCCACCGTGGGGTGGCTCTGGGTGGTGTGGTTCGTCGTCGCCGGCCGCCTCGCCTGGAAGTGGCTCGAGTGGCGCTACGAGTGGTTCGTCGCGACCGACAAGCGGCTCCTGCTGCTGTACGGGCTCGTCGTGCACAAGGTAGCGATGATGCCGATGAAGAAGGTCACCGACATGGGGTACTCGCGCAGCCCCACGGGCCAGGTCCTCGGCTACGGCCGCTTCGACATGGAGTCCGCCGGCCAGGACCAGGCGCTGCGCACCATCAGGTTCGTCCCGCGCCCGGACTCCACCTACCGCACCCTGTGCGACACCCTCTTCACGCCGGGCGGCCCGCGCCTGGACGACGACGACGATCTGGGCGGCGGCCCCACGCGGCCGCCGGCCGGTGCCCCCGGCGGCGCTCCCGGCGGTGCTCCCGGCGCACCGACCGTCGTGCCCGGCCGCGAGACGTCGGAGGGGCCCCGCCCCACCACGCAGCCGATCGCCGTGCAGCCCCCGAACCCGGCGCCCCGCCCGCCCGAGGCCCGGCCCAGCGACGGGGCGCACCCGGTCAGCTGGAAGCCCACGGGCGCGAGCTACGACCATCCGCGCAGCGACGGCGCGATCGTGCCCGACCCGTTCCTCTGAGCCGCTTCCAGCGGGCCGGTTCCAGTGGTCCGGCTCCGCGGGCCTCGCCCGGTCGGCGCGAGGGGTCGTGCACGGCCCGACGAACGACGAAGGCCCGGTCCACGTGGACCGGGCCTTGCCTGTGCGATGCCTGCTGTGTACCCCCAGCGGGATTTGAACCCGCGTTACCGCCGTGAGAGGGCGGCGTCCTAGGCCGCTAGACGATGGGGGCCTGGAACCGGCTCGGGCGTGGAGACCTGAACCGTGCGACCGTCCGTCGAGACGGACGACCTGCGTACCCCCAGCGGGATTTGAACCCGCGTTACCGCCGTGAGAGGGCGGCGTCCTAGGCCGCTAGACGATGGGGGCCTATGACTCGATGGTCTCGAGGACCTCCGTGCCGTGAGAACTCTACACACCGCACCAGGCGGGCGAAGAGCGCTGCGCTGGGGTACCAGGACTCGAACCTAGACTAAGAGAATCAGAATCTCTCGTGCTGCCAATTACACCATACCCCAATGGATCGAGCCTTCCGGGCAAATCCGACATGATCGGAGCGCCGGCGTCAGGCCCAACGTCGGAAAACATTACCGGACAGGTGGCCGTCGGCCAAAACGCGCGCGAGGTGCCGTACGTCACGCTCGACCGAAGGCCGTGGCAGGCTCCCCGCATGACCTCCTCGTCTCCCCCGCCGCCCGCCTCCGCCGGGCACGACCCGCACGACCACGCCGACCGCGCGGCCTCGTTCGACCGGGACGCCGACGTGTACGCCCAGGTCAGGCCCACGTACCCGCGGGACGCCGTCGAGTGGCTGCTCCCCGCGGGCGCGCGGCGGGTCCTCGACCTCGCCGCCGGGACGGGCAAGCTCACCGAGGTCGTCGTCGGCCTCGCCGGGGCGGGCACGGACGTCGTCGCCGTCGACCCGTCGCTACCCATGCTCGCCGAGCTCTCCGCGCGCCTGCCGGGCGTCGCCACCCGCCAGGGCACCGCCGAGCACCTCCCCCTCCCGGACGCGTCCGTCGACGCCGTCCTGGTCGCCCAGGCGTGGCACTGGTTCGACGCCGACGCCGCGGCGGCGGAGATCGCCCGCGTCCTGCGGCCGGGCGGCACGCTCGGCGTCGTCTGGAACGACCGCGACGCCGAGGTGGACTGGGTCGCGCGGTTCGGCGAGATCCTGCACCGTGGCGACCGCCTCGAGCCCGCGGCCGGTCACGACGCGCTGACGGAGCTCGGCGGCCGGTTCACGGCGGTCGAGGCCGAGACCTTCCGCTGGGTCGACCGTCTCCCGTCCGGCGCGCTTCGCACGCTCGCGGGGACGCGCAGCTACCTGCTGAGGCTCCCGGAGGCCGAGCGCGAGACGCGCCTCGCCGAGGTCGACGCCCTGGAGGCCACGCACCCCGACCTCGCCGGCCGCACCGAGATCGAGCTGCCGTACGTCACGTACGCGTTCCGGGCCCGCACGCGAGGAGCCGTGCCGCCCAGGTAGTGCCTCCCGCATCCCGGTAGTGCGCGGCGGGCACGACCGGGGTGCGGCAGGCACTACCTCACGGCGGACGACGCTCAGCGCGCGCCCGCGACGGCGGCGAGCCGACGGGCCGGCGCGGACAGCGACGCGCCGTCGCGCCACACCACGCGCAGGCGGCGCGAGAGGTCGAGCTGGGCGATCGGGACGGTCACCAGGTGGCCTGCCGCCACGTCGTCCGCCACGGTCAGCGCGGACAGGACCGTCACGCCGTCCCCGTGCCGCACGGCGGACTTCACGGCCGCCGTGGAGCCCAGCGCGGTGACGTGGGACGGCAGGCGGACGCCCGCCTGACCGAGCGCGTCCTCCAGCACGTCGCGGGTGCCCGAGCCGGCCTCGCGCAGCACGAGGTGCCCCGCGGCGAGGCCCGCGGGGCTGACGGACCGTCGGGGGGGCCCCCCGGGGGGGGGGGGGGCGCCCCGCCCCCCCACCGACGGGGGGCCCCGGGGGGGGGCGGGGGCGAGAAAAAAAAAAACCCCCACCCCACACACGC
>NZ_JBHXAW010000181.1:0-9205 GCF_042726645.1 Isoptericola sp. NPDC060257 | reverse complement strand
ACTTCTTGAACGCGTCCTTGGTGTCGTCGCCCGCCTGCTTGAGGTTCGCGCTGGCCTGCTGGGCCTTGCCCTCGGCCTCCTTGCTCTCGTCGCCGGTGAGCTTGCCCGTGGCTTCCTTGACCTTGCCTTCGGCCTCTTCCGCGAGGTGCTTGGCCTTGTCTCCCAGTCCCATCGGGGCTCCTTCCGTCATACGAACGACCTCGAAGACCGACCGTAGGCGCGTGCCCGCCGGCTCGCACGCCGACGTCTCAGGTCGTGGTCCTCCGGGTGGCGGCCGGCAGGTCAGGGCGCCGGGCGGCCGAACTCCTCGATCAGCACCGGGTACTGCTCGTGACCGTGGCCCGCGGCGACGCCACGGTCCGCCACGGCCTTGAGCAGTCTCGGCAGCTCGGTGCTCACGCCCAGCGCCTCGCTCTCCTCGACGAGGTGCGCCATCGCGCGCACATCCGTCTCGAGGGCGGAGGCCTCGGCCGGGAAGCTGCCGCTGTCGACCTGCTCCGCGTAGCCGGGCAGCCAACCGGCCACGCCCTCCGCGATCTGCCGGGCGAACGGCGCGAAGGCGGCGGCGTCCACCCCGGCCGTGCGGAGCATGGCGGTGCCGTGCAGCCACGCGTCGAGGACGCTCCACATCATCGTGAGGCCGGCCGCGTCGTAGAGGGATGCCAGCCCGGGGTCCTCGCCGAGGTGGGTGACGGTGCCGAGCGCCGCGAGCGTGGCCGCGTGCGCGTCGAAGTCCGCCCGGGGCCCGCTGTGCAGGACGACCGCGTCCGCCGTCCCGATCGCGGAGGGCACGGCCATGATCGCGCCGTCGAGGTATCGCGCTCCGCGTCGGGCGGCCCACCGGGCGGTCTCCCTGGCCTGCGAGGAGCTGCTGGACGTGAGGTTGACCAGCGGGGCGCCGGCGACGTCGACGCCGTCCTGGCCGATCAGCTCGCGCACGGCGGCGTCGTCGGTGAGGCAGACGATCGTCAGGGCGCCGGGACGCACCGCCGCGGCCGCCGAGGGCGCCAGGCGCGCGCCGTCCGCCACCAGGGCGTCGGCCTTGGCGGCGGTGCGGTTCCACACGGTGGTGGGGTGCCCGGCCCGGAGGAACGCGCCGGCGAGCGCGCGACCCATGAGGCCGAGACCGACGACGGAGACGGGGGCGGGGGGCGACGGCTTGTGGGTTCTGGTGACCATGGCAGCATCGTCGACGTTCATACCGGTGTGAAGGTCAAGGGGGAGCGGGATGCGGATCGGGGAGCTGAGCCGCCGCACGGGCGTGCGGACGCACCAGCTGCGCTACTACGAGGCCCAGGGCCTGCTGGAGGTCGCCCGGCGCTCGAACGGCTACCGCGAGTTCGACGAGGGGGCCGTGCTGCGGGTGCGGCAGATCCGGCACCTGCTCGACGCCGGCCTGTCGTCCGAGGACATCGCCTACGTCCTGCCGTGCGCGGTCGGCGAGGAGCCGCAGCTGCCCGGCTGTGTCGAGCTCCTGACCGCGATGCGCTCCCGCCTGCGGCGCCTGGAGGACCAGATGGCGAGGCTCGCCCGCTCGCGCTCGGCCCTGGCCGGGTACATCGCGGCGGCGGAGCGGGTGGGTGGCGAGAGCTACCCGCCGCTCGACGGCGCGGCGGCGGAGAGGATCCCCGCCTGATCACCAGGCCGGCGGGTGCCGGTCCGCCCAGCGCAGCCGGTCCTCGAGCTGGGCGGCGAGGGCGAGGAGCGTCGTCTCCCCGCCCGGCCGCCCGATCAGCTGCACGCCCATCGGCAGCCCGTCGTCGGTCCACCGCGTGGGCACGGTGATCGCGGGCAGGCCGGCCACGTTGAGCATCGACGTCCACGGCGTGTACTGGCACTGCTGCTCGAAGTTGCGCTCCGGGTCCTCGGGGTCGAACCAGCCGAGCGGGCGGGGCGTCATCGCGAGGGCGGGGGTGACGACGGCGTCGAACCGCGACACCTGCGCGACCAGCCGGCGCTCGAAGGCGGTCAGGGCGCGCAGCGCCTCCGCGAGCTCGCGCGCGGGCACCTGGCGGCCACGGCCGATGAGCCATCGGGTGAGCGGCTCGAGGCGGTCGAGTCGGGCGGGGTCGTCGAGCGGCACCGCGGACGCGCCCGCCATCCACAGGGTGCGGAAGGCCGGGCCGTACGTCGGGTCGGGCTCGAGGGACAGGCCGTCCACCTCGTGCCCGAGCCCGGTGAGCGTCGCCACGCCGGTGTCGAGCGCGGCGCGCGCGTCGTCCGACGTCGTGATGGCGTAGAAGTCGTCCCAGGCGGAGTCGGTCGTGACGCCGATCCGGAAGCGGCCCCGCACGTCCTCGCCGCCCTCTCCCGCCACCTCGCCGCGTCGGGCCGCGGCCAGGTACTCCCCGGCGCGGGCCGACGGCGCGCGCAGCGTCAGCGGGTGCGCCACCCGCCCGTCGGGCGTCCGGGTGAGCATCCCCTCGAGCAGCAGCGCGGTGTCCTCGGTGGTGCGGGCGAGGGGCCCGTCCACGACCAGACCGCCGAGCGACTCCTGCCCCGACCCCGCGGGGACGAGGCCGCGGCTCGGCTTGAGCCCGACCACCCCGCACGCCGCGGCGGGGATGCGCACCGAGCCGCCGCCGTCCGACCCGGGCGCGCAGGGCAGCAGGCCCGCGGCGACGGCGACGGCGGCGCCCCCGCTCGACCCGCCCGCCCCGAGCGACGGGTCCCACGGGTTGCGCGCCACCGGCCCGGCCAGCGGCTCCGTGTACGCGGGGAATCCGAGCTCGGGCGCCGTCGTGCGGCCGAGGCTCACCATGCCCGCGGCGTCGAGGACCTCGACGATCTCGTCGCTCACCGGCGCCACCACGGCGTCGTCGCCGGCGAAGGCGCGGGAGCCGAACCCGGCGGGCACGCCGGCCCGCAGCCACAGGTCCTTGTCCCCGCCGGGCAGCCCCCACAGCACGCCCCGGGCCTCCGCGCCGTCGCGCTCGAGGCGCGCCGCCCGCTCGCGCGCCGCCCCGGGGGTGACGCTGACGAAGGCCCCCAGCGCGTGGTTGGCGCGCTCGATCCGGGCCAGGAAGTGGTCGGCCACCTCGGTCGGCGTGAGCTCGCCCGCGCGCAGCAGGTCGCGCAGCCGGGCGGCGGTCATCTCGTGCAGGGCGTCGTCCATGACCCCCATCCTGCGCCGAGCATGCGGATGTGCTCGCAATGCGGCGCGAGAACGTGCCCAGGTGCATGGTCGGCGAGGATGGGGCGGTGACCCACGACCTCGTCCTCGCCGGCCACGGCGTGCGCCTGGAGCCCCTCGGCCCGCAGCACGCCGCGGCGCTGCTCCCCCTCGTCGACGCCGACCTCTGGTTCGGCATGACCTCGCCCGTCCCGACGACCGTCGCCGACCTCGAGGCGTGGATCGACGCCGGGGTCGCCACGCCCGGCACGATGGCGTTCGCCGTCGTGGGCGACGACGGCGCGGTCCGCGGGTCCACGCGCTTCTACGAGCTGGCCCCCGGGCCGCGCCGCGTGGAGATCGGCACCACCTTCTACGGGCGCGACTGGTGGGGCGGCACGACCAACCCCGCGTGCAAGCTCCTGCTGCTGCGGCACGCGTTCGAGGAGTGGGGGATGCGCCGCGTCGCGCTGCGCGCCGACTCGCGCAACATGCGCTCGTGCGCGGCCATCCAGCGCCTCGGCGCGAAGCCCGAGGGCGTGCTGCGCAAGCACCGCGTCGCCGCCGACGGCACGGTGGGGGACACCGCGTACTTCTCGATCGTCGACGACGAGTGGCCGGACGTCCGCGACGGGCTGCGGCGCCGGCTCGCGGCGGCGTGACGGTTCGACGGGTCCCACCGGCCGGGCGGTGAGACCCTGGCGGGAGGACGACAGGTAGGGTCGACGGCCGGCCCGGGCCAGGCGTGACGTGGCCGGCTCGCGGCCGGACCTGTCCCCGAACCCTGGAGAGCCTGTGACCACCGAGGACGCCGCCGCCGTCGAACCGAGACCCGAGCGCGAGCCGCACGACAGGTCGTTCTTCGGCCACCCGCGCGGACTGGCCACGCTGTTCAGCCTCGAGGTCTGGGAGCGGTTCTCGTTCCTCGGGATGCAGGCCATCCTCGTCCTGTACTTCACCGCGTCGGTCGCCGACGACGGCCTCGCGATGGAGCCCGGCAACGCGGCGTCGATCGCGGCCGGCTACGGCACGATGGTCTATCTGGTGTCCGTGGGCGGCGGCTGGATCGCGGACCGGATCCTCGGCTCCTACCGGAGCGTGCTGTGGGGCGGCATCCTCATCGCCGCGGGCCACTACACGATGGCGATCCCGGCGGAGTTCTCCACGTGGGTCGGCCTGGTGCTCATCAGCCTCGGCACCGGGCTGCTCAAGCCCAACGTGTCGACGCTCGTCGGCAAGCTCTACCGGACCGACGACGAGCGGCGCGACGCCGGGTTCGCGCTCTACTACATGGGCATCAACGTGGGGGCGTTCTTCGGCCCGCTGGTCACCGGGTGGCTGGGCGCGGAGGTCGGCTGGCACTGGGGCTTCTCCGCCGCCGCGATCGGCATGACGGCGGGACTGGTCCAGTACGTCGTGGGCCGGCGCGGCATCCCCGGCTACGGCCGCGGGGCCGAGGCGGCGCTGCCGCCCGACGTCGCGCGCCGCACGCGCTGGATCCTCGGCGGCTCGGCGGCCGCCGTCGTCGTCGTCCTGGTCGTCCTCGCCCTCGTCGGACGGCTCAGCGTGGACGGCGTCGTCAACGCCCTCACCGTGATCGCGATGGTCGCGCCGATCGTCTACTTCACGGTGATGTTCCGCAGCCCCCGCGTGACGGGCGAGGAGCGTGGGCGGCTGCGCCCGTTCCTCGTGCTGTGGATCGCGTCGGTCGCGTTCAACTTCGTGCTCTTCCAGGCGTACTCGGTGCTCATCCTGCTCGCCGAGGACCACGTGGACCGCACGATCTTCGGGTGGGACGTGCCCTCGTCGTGGTTCAGCTCCTACCTCGGCGCGGCGGAGGTGCTGGTCGCCCCGCTCGTCGCCGCGCTGTGGACCTGGCTCGGGCCGCGGCAGCCGCACGCCTCGAAGAAGGTCGCGTTCGGCGCCCTGCTCGGCGGCCTGTCCTACCTGGTCCTCGTCCCCGCCGTGAGCGGGCAGTCCGGCGACTGGCGGATCGCCGTCTGGTGGATGCTCGTCTCGCTGCTGCTGCTCGGCCTGGGCGACGTGCTGCTGCAGACCACCGGCCTGTCCGCCACGACGAAGCTCGCCCCGCTCGCGTTCTCCAGCCAGTCGATGGCGGTGTGGTTCCTGTCCATCGCGCTGGCCAACGGCATCCAGGCCCAGACGGTCCGCTTCTACGGCGAGGTCCCCGACGGGGTCTACTTCGCCGTCAACGGCGCCGTGCCCGTGATCGTCGCCGTCGTCGTCCTCGCCCTGTCGCCATGGATGAAGCGCACCATGCACCCCGTCCACTGAGCCCGCGCGACCTCCCGGAGGACACCATGCGATACGTCACCGACCTGCCCCACGAGACCCGCGTCGAGGACCACTGGATCCCCCTGGCGGACGGCACGCGCCTCGCGGCCCGCGTCTGGCGGCCCGTCGACCCCACGCCCGTCCCGGCGATCCTGGAGTACCTGCCCTACCGGCTGTCCGACTGGACCGCCCCCCGCGACGCCCAGCGCCACCCGTACTACGCCGGGCACGGCTACGCGTCGGTGCGGGTGGACATCCGTGGCAGCGGCAACTCCGACGGCTTCCAGGACGACGAGTACTCGCCCACGGAGCTCGCCGACGGGGTGGCCGTCGTGGAGTGGCTGGCGGCGCAGGACTGGTGCGACGGCGCGGTCGGCATGTTCGGCATCTCGTGGGGCGGCTTCAACTCGCTCCAGATCGCGGCGCTCGCCCCCGAGCCGCTCAAGGCGATCGTCACGGTGTGCTCCACCGACGACCGCTACGACAACGACGTGCACTACACGGGCGGCTCCGTGCTGGCCGTCGACATGCACGCGTGGGCTGCCACGATGCTCGCGTTCTGCTCGCGCCCGCCGGACCCGGCGTACGTGGGGGAGGGCTGGCGCGCGCAGTGGCTCGAGCGGCTCGAGCGCACGGAGCCGTTCGTCCACACCTGGCTGGACCACCAGACCCGCGACGACTACTGGCGGCACGGCAGCGTCATCGAGGACTACTCGCCGATCTCGGCCGCGGTCCTCGCCGTCGGCGGCTGGAACGACCCCTACCGCGACACGGTGCTCCGGCTCGCCGCGGCGGGCGACGACGGCGCCCTGCGCGCCCCGGTGCGCGGCATCCTCGGCCCGTGGTCGCACCAGTACCCCGACCGCGGCCTGCCGCCCGGGCCGGCCATCGGCTTTCTGCAGGAGACGCTGCGCTGGTGGGACCACTGGCTCAAGGGCGCCGACCGCGGCGTCCTCGACGACCCGCCGCTGCGCGCGTGGATCAGCGAGTCCGTGCCGCCCGCCACCGTCTACGACGAGCTGCCCGGCCGGTGGGTGGGCGAGCCGACGTGGCCGTCGCCGCACGTGCTCGCCCGCGAGCTGCCGCTCGTGGCCGCGGGCGCCGACGATCCTCCCGAGGGCGGCCTGCGGACGACGGCGCCGACGGTCGGAGCGCTCGCCGACGGGCACCCCGTCCCGACGTCGTGGCTGGTGGACTCGCCGTCGCACACGGGCGTGGACGCCGGCCGGTTCTTCCCGTTCGGCAACGACGCCGACCTGCCGCCCGACCAGCGGGAGGAGGACGGGCGGTCCCTCTGTTTCGACTCCGACCCGCTGACCGCCCCGCTGGAGATCCTCGGCCGGGCGCGCGTGCGGCTGCGGCTCACGTGCTCGGGGGAGAAGGGGCAGGTCGTGGCGCGGCTGTGCGACGTCGGGCCGGACGGCGCGTCGACGCTGGTCACGCGCGGCGTGCTCAACCTGTCCGCCCGGCACGGCCGCGACCGGGCCGTGCCGTGGACGCCGGGCGCCACCGAGGAGGTGACGTTCGAGCTCACCGGGACCGGCTACGCGCTGGCGCCCGGCCACCGGCTCCGCCTGGCGGTGTCCTCCGCCTACTGGCCGTGGGTCTGGCCGCAGCCGGGGGACGCCGTGCTCGCCGTCGCGGTCGGCGACGGCGCGCTGGAGCTGCCCGTGCACGACCGCGCGTCGTCGCACCCGCCCGTCGTCTTCGAGGAGCCCGAGCAGGCGCCGCCGCTCGGCGTCGTCTTCGGCGAGGCGGACGAGGCCCGCCCGGAGCGCCGGGTGGTGCGCGACGTCGCCGAGGGCCGGTGGCTGCTCGAGGTCGACCCGCGCTACGGCGGCACCCGCACCTACCCCGACGGGCTCGAGTTCACCGAGGACGCCCTCGAGCGGTACTGGATCGGCCGGGACGCCACGAGCGCGCGGACCCGCTCGGACTGGACCGTGCGGCTGCGCCGCGGCGCCGGCGGCCCGCTGCCCGCGGGGATGACCGACGGCTGGGACGCGAGCGTCGTCACCCGGTCGGAGATCACCTGCGACGAGCACGCCTTCCGCACCGAGAACGAGGTGGTGGCGCGCGACGGCGACGAGGTCGTCTTCGAGCGGCGGTGGACGCGGACGATCCCGCGCACCGCGGGCTGACGCCTACCGCAGCAGGGGCGCGACCTCCTCGCCGAGGAACGCCGCGAAGCCGTCGAGGTCCGGCTCGTCCAGGGTCGGCTGCGCGACGACGGTCGTGGCGCCGAGCGCGACGTAGCGGCGCAGCCCGTCGGCGACCTCCTCCGCGGACCCCCAGCTGGCGTGGTCGGCGAGCACGTCGTCGGACGTCGCGTCGACGTCCCACCGGGCGAGGGACCGGCGCAGCCGGTCGGCCGCGCCGTCCCCGGTGGCGACCTGGGCGAACGCGACCGTCCGGAACGGGTGCTCGCCCTCGGGCGCTGACCCGGCGACCGGCGGCAGGCCGGCGGCAGCGCGCCCCTCGTCCACGAGCGCGACCGCCCGACGGGCCCCGGAGACGCCCGAGTCGCCGTCGATGACCACCCCCTGGGCGACCTCGCCCACCAGCCGCAGGGTCTTCGGCCCCTTCGCCGCCGCGACGACGAGGGGCGCGACGGCGGGCGGCCAGTCGAGCGCGACGTCGTCGAGCGTCACGTAGCGGCCGGACGTCGTGACGCGCTCCCCGGCGAGCAGCGCGCGCAGGGCGGTGACCTGCTCCCGCATGAGCGTCAGCGGCGACGCGACGCGCGCCCCGACCTGGCCCATCCAGTCCTGCACGCCGTGCCCGACGCCCGGCACGAACCGGCCGGGGAACATGCCGTCGAGCGTCGCCGTCTCCATCGCCGTGAGGGCCACGTTGCGCAGCGGCAGCGGCATCACGCCGATCCCGACGCGCAGGTGCTCGGTGGCGCTCAGCATCGCCGCGGCCGCGGACGGGCCGGACTCGAGGAAGCAGTCCTCCCACAGCCACACCTCGTCGAGGCCGGCGGCCTCGGCGGTGCGGGCGAACGGGACGAACCGCGAGGGCGGGTTGCCGTAGGGCGCGAGGATGCAGCCGAGGGTCACCATGACCCGATCCTGCCCCAGCCCCGCCCGCCGAGGTAGTACCGGATCCCGCGAGGTAGTACTGCTCCTGCCGAGGTCGTCCCCGATCAGCGACGGCGGACGCGCAGGACGGCGGAGTCCACTCGCGGCGGGGGTCGGAACGCGCGCCGCGGCACGGGCGCGCCGACGTCGAGCACGAACCGGCGCGCGTGGCGCGCGCCCGGCGGGGCGTCGGCGAGCCTCCGCGCTGCGGCGCGCTGCAGCACGAGGTCGGCCGAGAGCAGCCGGTCGGTCCCGAGCAGGGCGCAGAGCAGCCCCGTGGACAGCTGGTACGGCGGGCTCGACACGACGCGGAACGGACGGCGCGGCAGGCGCAGGTCGGCGAGGTCGTGCGTCACGACCGTCACCGGGGCGTCGGCGAACCGGCGGCGCAGGGCAGCAGCGCGGCCGGGGTGCAGCTCGACCGCCAGCACGCGTGCGCCCGCATCGAGCAGCGGGCGGGTCAGCGCGCCGTCCCCGGCGCCCAGGTCGAGCACGAGGTCGCCCGGTCGCACGGGCGCCTGCTCGACGACGCGGGCGGCCCAGTCAGCGCGGAGCGGGTGCCATCCCCAGTCGCGTCGTGACGCGCGCGCCTGCCCGGACGCGCGCACGGCGGATCACCATGAAGATCGACATGCCCGCGACCTTACGAAGCGCCCCGCGGCGGCCGCACGGCTTTTCCGCCCAGACGCCGGACAGGCGGTCGACACCTCGGGCC
>NZ_JBHXAW010000180.1:0-9310 GCF_042726645.1 Isoptericola sp. NPDC060257 | reverse complement strand
GCCCCTCGACGTAGCACCAGATGGCGGTTCCCCGCGGGGAACCGCCACCAGGTGCTACGTCGACGCGATCCGTGCCCGGCTCAGCGCGCCAACCACCCGCCGTCGACGGGGATGATCGCGCCGTGCACGTAGTCCGACGCGGGCGAGGCGAGGTAGAGCACCGCGCCGGCGATGTCCTCCGGCGTGGCCCAGCGGCCGGCGGGGATGCGCGCGAGGATCTCGGCGTTCCGGTCCTCGTCGGCGCGCAGCGCACCCGTGTTGGCGGTGGCCACGTAGCCGGGCGCGACGGCGTTGACGTTGACGCCGCGGCCGGCCCACTCGTTGGCGAGAGCCTTGGTCAGGCCCGCGAGCGCCGACTTCGACGCCGTGTAGCCCGGCACGTTGACGCCGCCCTGGAAGCTCAGCATCGACGCGGTGCCGATGATCTTGCCGTGCCCGCGGGCCAGCATGCCGCGGCCGACCTCGCGCGAGAGGGTCCACGCGGACCGCAGGTTCACCTCGAGCACGTGGTCGAAGTCGGCGTCCGGGTGCTCGGCGGCCGGGGCGCGGCGGATGGTGCCGCCGTTGTTGACCAGCACGTCCACCTCGCGCTCGACGAGCGTCGCGGCGAGGGCGGCGACGGCGTCCCGGTCGGACAGGTCGGTCGCGACCGGCGTGAACCGGCGCCCCGCGGCCTCGACCGCGCGGCGGGCGTCCGAGTCGCCCTCGGGCATCGTCGTGCTGATGCCGATCACGTCGGCGCCCGCGCGGGCCAGGAGCGTCGCGATCGCGAGGCCGATGCCCTTGCTGGCGCCCGTCACGGCCGCGGTGCGGCCCTCGAGGCTGAACAGGCGCGCGACGGCGGGGTGGAGCCCGGGTGCCTGGGCGGTCGGGCGGTCGGTGGTGCTGGTGCTCACGTGTCTCGTTCCTTCGTCGGGCCCGGGGCTGGCGGGGCGCTGGGCCCTACCGGTCGCCCCCGAGCGCGTGGGTGATGTCGGCGGCCGTCTTGTGCAGGTCGTCCGCCATCGCGGCGAGCTGGCTCTCGGTGTGCTCGAGGGCGAGCGACGAGATCGACAGGCCGTAGTTGGAGTGGCCGGAGTGGTCGCGGACGGCGGTGCCGATGCACACCACGCCGGGCACGTTCTCCTCGCGGTCGAACGCGTACCCGTCGCGGCGGATGTCCGCCAGCTCCGCGCGCAGGTCCTCCAGCGTCGCGAGGCTGCGCGCCGTGCGGCGCGGCAGCCCGGCACGGTTGACGAACCGCTCGACGGCGTCGTCGTCGAGCCGCGCCAGGATGGACTTGCCGATCGCGGAGGTGTGCAGCGGGATCGACGCGCCGACGCGCGACGGCATCCGGTACGGCTTGTCCGAGTCGGTGCGGACCAGGTAGATGATCTCGTCGCCGCTGCGCACGCCGACGTGCACCGTGCACTGCACGCGGCGCACGAGCTCGTCGACGTACGGCTGGACGATCGTCGAGACGTCCACCCGGTCGTACGCCGCCCCGGCCAGGGACAGGATCTTCGGGCCGGGCACGTGCGTCCCGCCGTCCGCGACCCGGATGAAGTCCCGGTCGACGAGCGTGGCCAAGATGCGGTGCACCGTCGCCTTGGGCAGGTCCACCGCCGCCACGATCTCGCTGAAGCGCCCGTGCGTCATCGCCGCCTCGAGCACCAGCAGCGTCTTCTCGCTGGCCGTCGTCGCCTCGCTCATCGACCGTTCCTCCTCGTCCCTGCGCGTCCGCGCGTCCTCAGCGCATGGTCGCAACGTCGAACCCGTCCATGTCGTCGAACGCCTGGTTCTCGCCGGCCATCGCCCACACGAAGGAGTATGCGGCGGTGCCGACGCCGGAGTGCACCGACCAGCTGGGCGAGATGATCGCCTCGCGGTCCGCCACGACCATGTGCCGCGTCTCGGTGGGCTCGCCCAGCAGGTGCACGACGCGTGCCTCGGCCGGCAGGTCGAAGTACAGGTAGCACTCCGTGCGCCGGTCGTGGGTGTGCGCGGGCATGGTGTTCCACATGCTGCCCGGGTGCAGGGTCGTGACGCCCATGACCACCTGGCACGACCGCACGCCGTTCTCGTGGATGTACTGGTTGAGCGTGCGGCGGTTGGACGTGACCTGGTCGCCGAGCTCGCGCACGGTGCCCTGCCCGGGCTCGATCAGCGTGGTCGGGTACACGGTGTGCGCCGGCGCGGAGAAGAGGTAGAACCGGGCGGGCCCGGCCTCCCCGCCGGCGGTCCCGGACGAGCTGTCGGACGCGAGCACGACGTCGGCCGCGCCCCGCCCCACGTAGAGGCACGCGCCGTGCGCGAGGCGGTGCTCCGTGCCGTCCACCGTGATCGTGCCCGAGCCGCCGACGTTGACGATGCCGGCCTCGCGGTGCTCGAAGAACTGCTCCGAGCGGATCTCCGGGTAGCCCGGCAGGGTCAGCGGCGCGGAGACCGGGCTGACGCCCCCCAGCACCACGCGGTCGTGGTGGGTGTAGACCGTGCGGATCTCGTCGTCGACGAACAGGTCGGGCACGAGGTAGCGGTCCCGCAGGTCCTGGGTGGTCATGCCCGGGATCTGCTCCGGGGCGGTGGCGTAGCGCTGTTCCATGGGAACCTCCGATTCGGTGGTGGGCGGTGGGACGGGCGGGTGCGGTGCCGGCGGCGCGGTCAGGCGAGCCCGAGCAGCCCGGGCAGCCAGAGCGACAGGGCCGGCGTCATGGCCACGACGAGCAGCAGGATCACGAGCCCGACGAAGAACGGCACCAGGCGCCGCATGACGCTCTCGATGGACATGCCCGACACCCTGGCACCGACGAACAGGACGGGCCCGACGGGCGGGGTGATCGTGCCGATGGACAGCGCGAGCACCATGAAGATCCCGAAGTGCACGGGGTCCATGCCGAACGCCGTGACCACGGGCAGGAAGATCGGCGCGAAGATCAGCACGGCCGGCGTCGGGTCCATGAAGCACCCGATGACCAGCAGCAGCACCACGATGAGCACGATGAGCACGTACGGGTTGGTGCTGACGGTCAGCAGGGCGTCGGTCACCAGCTGCGGGATCTGCGCGAACGACATGACCCACGACATGACCGCGGACACCCCGACGAGGAACATGACGATCGCCGTCGTCCGGCCGGACTCGAGCAGGATCTCGCCCAGGTCGCGCACCTTGATGGAGCGGTACACGAACGACAGGACCAGCGAGTAGAGGACGGCGATGCACGACGCCTCGGTGGGCGTGAAGACGCCCGCCAGGATGCCGCCGATGACGATGACGATGAGCAGGAGCGCCGGCACCGCCTCGCCCGCCACCTTGAGCCTGGCGGGACCCGACAGCTTCTCGGTCACGCGCAGCTCGGGCCGCTTGCGGGCGTACAGGTGCACGATCACCATGCAGACCGCGGCCCACAGGATGCCGGGCACGTAGCCGGCCACGAACAGCGCCGCGACGGACGTGCTCGACACGAGCGAGTAGACGATCATCAGGTTGCTGGGCGGGATGATCATGCCGGACGGCGCGGACGCGATGTTGGTCGCGGCGGCGAAGTCCTTGGGGTAGCCCTCCCTGGCCTGCAGCGGGCCCATCGTCGAGCCGACGGCGGCGACGGCCGCCACGGCCGATCCGGACACCGAGCCGAACATCGCGTTCGCCGCGACGTTGGTCTGGGCGAGCGACCCGGGGGCGCGGCCCACGAGCATCTTGGCGAAGTTGACGAGCCGCAGCGCGATCCCGCCGTTGTTCATGATCACGCCGGCGAGCACGAAGAACGGGATCGCCAGCAGGGAGAAGTTGTTGACGCCGCGGAACATCTGCTGCGCCGACGTGAGGAGCCCGTTCTCGAAGCCGAGCACGGTGATCGCGGCGAGCGCCGACGACGTGCCGACGGCCACGGAGATCGGGATCCCCAGCGCGAGGAGGGCGAGGATCCCGACGATCAGGACCAGCCCGGCGATTGCTGCCACCTCCATGTGAGCCCCCTCAGACTGCGTCCGGCTCGCCGTCGGTCGTGGCGTTCTCCACGCCACGCACGACGGCCACCAGGTGGTAGACGGTGTAGAAGAGCACGAGCACGCCCGAGACCGGGAGCACCAGGTAGAGCCAGCCGACCATCAGCGGGAGGCTGGGCACGTCCTGGGTCCAGGTGAGCTGGGCGAGCTGCCAGCCGCCGTAGACGAGCACCAGCGCGGCGAACGCGAACGTCACGACCTGGCTGAGCACGGCGGCCGCGCGCTGCAGGTGCTCGGGCGCCCTGCGCACCAGGAAGTCGACGGCGATGTGCCCGCGCTCGCCGAACACGAGGGCGGTGCCGAAGAAGCTGAGCCACACGAACAGGTACTTGGCGAGCTCCTCGGACCACACGCTGGGCGCCGACAGCACCTGGCGGGTGAAGACCTGCCACGCCACGACCAGCACCAGCGCGCCCAGGAGCAGCACGCACAGCCAGCGCAGCACGACGTCGAGGCCGTTCTTGACGCGGGTCATCGCTCCTCCTCCGCCATCTGCTCCGCGACGGCGCGGGTGCGGTCGTAGAGCTCGCGCGACGTGGGCGTGGTGAGCTTCTCGTCGAGCAGCGGGGCGACGGCCTCGCGGAACGGCTCGACGTCGGGCGCGTTGAACTCGGCGCCCGCCTCCTCGGCGGCCCGCTGGCTCTCCGTCATGACCTCGGTCGTGAGACGGCTCGACTCGTCGTAGGCCGCCTGAAGCTCCTCGAGGAACACGGTGCGGTCGGCCTCCGACATGGCGTCGAAGGTGGCCGGGTTGGTGATGAGGTAGTCCGGGATCATGAGGTGGTTCGTGTACGAGTAGTACGGCGCGACCTCATCGTGCTTGAGGTTGCGGTAGATCGACTCGTTGTTCTCGCCGCCGTCGATGACGCCCGACTGGATCGCGGTGTAGACCTCGCCCTGGCCCATGGGCGTGCCGACGCCGCCCATGAGGTCCATCATCCGGCTGTTGGTGTCGGTCTCCATGACGCGGATCTTGAGACCGGCGAGGTCCTCGGGGGTCTCGATCGGTCGCACCGAGGTGTAGACGCTGCGCACTCCGGCGGAGAAGCCGCCCAGCACGCGGATGTTCTGCTCCTCGAGCGAGGAGTACAGGTCGCCGGTGATCGCGGGGTCGTTGAGGACGGCCTCCTGGTGCGCCTGGGAGTCGTACACGTACGGCATGTTCAGGGCCACGAAGTCCGCGTTGATGTTCTCCAGGAGCGACCCGGCCACGAGGGCCAGGTCGACCGCGCCGGACTGCACCAGCTCCACGGTGTCCTTCTGCGCCCCGAGCGTCTCGTTCGGGTACACCTCCACCGAGTAGCGGCCGTCGGTCCGCTCCGCGAGCCGCTCCCCCAGGTGGGTCATCGCCACGGCCTCGGGCTGGTCGGCGTTCTGGTTGAACGCCACCTTGAAGACCCGCTCCGCCTCCGGCGCGCCCGCGCCGTCGGACGCCGCGCCCCCTGCCGTCGCGGTCGTGAACCCCGCGCCGCAGGCGGTCAGCGCCACCGCCACGAGCGCCGCAGACCCTACTGCGGCCAGTCGTCTGAGCCTCATCGCCCCCTCCTTCTGCTCCTCGTCGAGCGAGGCACCCGAGGTGCCTCATGGTCCGTCACACGGAACTCAGTTCTGCAGTACGGAACCAGTTAGCGGGGCTGCCTGTCAAACGCCGGGCCCGACGCAGGCCTCTCCGCCTCGGGGCGGGCACGATGGACCCATGAGCATCCGCAGCCCTCAGGACGTCCTGTTCATCGGCGGCTCCGGCGTCATCAGCGCCGCGAGCGTCACCCGCGCCGTCGCTCTCGGGCATCGCGTCACGGTCCTCAACCGCGGTACGTCGACGACGCGGCCGCTGCCGCCGGACGTCGAGCCGCTCGTGGCCGACGTGACCGACGACGACGCCGTCGACGCCGCGCTGGCCGGCCGGGAGTTCGATGTCGTCGCACAGTTCCGCGCGTTCCGCCCGGACCACGTGGCGCACGACGTCGAGCGCTTCACCGGGCGCGTCGGGCAGTACGTCTTCATCTCCTCCGCCTCGGCGTACCAGACGCCGCCCGAGCGCCTGCCCGTGACCGAGTCCACGCCCCTGCGCAACCCCTTCTGGCAGTACTCGCGGGACAAGATCGCCGGCGAGGACGTCCTCGTCCGGGCCTGGCGCGATCGCGGCTTCCCCGCGACGATCGTGCGCCCGTCGCACACCTACGACCGCACGCTGCTGCCCACCACGGGCGGCTGGACCGACGTCGCGCGGCTGCGTGCCGGGAAGCCCGTCGTCGTGCACGGCGACGGCACCTCGCTGTGGACCCTGACCCACACGGAGGACTTCGCGGTCGGGTTCGTGGGCCTGCTCGGCCACCCCGCCGCCGTGGGCGACACGTTCCAGATCATGGGCACGCACGCCCCGACGTGGGACCAGGTCTACCGCTGGCTCGCGGCCGCCGCGGGCGTCGACGAGCCCGAGCTCGTGCACGTGGCGTCCGAGACGATCGCCCGCGCGCTGCCCGACGTCGGGCCCGGTCTGCTGGGCGACAAGGCCCACTCGATGGTGTTCGACTGCGCCAAGCTGCGCGCCCTGGTGCCCGAGTTCGGCACGACGATCACCTACGACCAGGCCGCCGTCGAGCAGATCGCCTGGCACGACGCGCACCCGGAGGCGCAGCGGGTGGACGACGCCCTCGACGCCGCGTTCGACCGCCTGGTCGCGCACGCGCGCGCCGTCTGAGGTCCGGGCACCTGGACGGACGCGGGCACCCCGGCACGTACCCTGCCGGGGTGACCCGCTCCCCCTCCCCGCTCGTCCTGCTGGACCTCGACGGCACGCTCACCGACTCCGCGCCCGGCATCGTCGCGGGCATCCGCCACGCCTACGGCGCGCTCGGGCTGCCCGTCCCCGACGACGCCACGCTGCGCTCGTTCGTCGGCCCGCCGATCACCGACACGTTCCCCGCGCACGGCGTCCCCGCCGACCGCGTGGACGAGGCGGTGCGCGCGTACCGCGAGGCGTACGCCGCCGGCGGCATGTACGACAACCGGGTGTTCGACGGCATCCCCGAGGTGCTGCGTGCGCTGCGGGCCGCCGGCTGCACGCTCGCCGTCGCGACGTCCAAGCCGGAGGTGTATGCGAAGCCCATCTGCGACCGGTACGGGCTCACGGAGCTGGTCGACGGCGTCTTCGGCGCCCCGCTCGACGAGGGCACGTCGACCAAGGCCACGGTGATCGCCCAGGCCCTCGCGTCCCTCGGGCGCACCTCCCCCGTCGACCCGGCCGAGGGGCCCGCGCTGATGGTCGGCGACCGCGAGCACGACGTGCACGGCGCCGCCGAGCACGGCATCCGGTGCGTCGGCGTCACCTGGGGGTACGCCGCGCCCGGCGAGCTCGCCGACGCCGGTGCCGTCGCGCTGGTGGACGACGTCGCCGACCTCACCGACGCCGTCCTGTCCCGGCTGCGCTGACCGGCGCCCGCGAGTTGTCAGGGCCACGTGCGGGAAGACGCGCTCGTGGCCCGGACAGGTCCCGCGGTCAGTCGCGGAGCAGCGGCAGCAGCTGCTCGCCCTGGCGGCGGATCTCGTCCAGGTACGGGGTGTCGGACAGCACGAAGTGCGTGACGCCGAGGTCCTGGTAGCGGCGCAGGGACTTCGCGACGTCGGACGGCGAGCCCACGAGCCAGGTGGTCCCGGCGCCGCCGCCCCCGGCGCGGGCGGGCGCGGTGTACAGGTTCTCGTCGAGCACGTCGCCGCGGGCGGCGAGGTCGAGGAGCCGCTGCTGCCCGACGGCGACGGGCCGGTCCACCGCTCGATGATCGGCGTCACGCCGCCACCCCTGCGCCCCGGACGACTCGGCGAGCTGCGCGACCTTCGCTTCCGCATCGCGCCAGGCCTCGTCGGTGGTGTCACGGACGAAGGTGGTGACGCGCAGCCCGAACTGCAGCGGCGCGTGCTCCCGGCCGACCTGCTCGCTCAGCGCGCGCAGCCGGTCGATCCGCTCGGCGACGCCGTCCAGCGGCTCGCCCCAGAAGAGCTGCACGTCGGCCTCGGCGGCCGCCACCTCCTCCGCCTCCGGCGACGCGCCGCCGAAGTAGAGCGTCGGGTGCGCGCGCCCCTCCCGGCCCACGGGCCGCAGCGGCAGCGTGGCCCGGTCGGCCCGGTAGTGCGCACCCTCGAACGTCACGTCGTCCTGCGTCCACAGCCGGCGCACCAGCTGCAGGAACTCGCGGGTGCGCCCGTACCGTGCCGCGCGGTCGGTGACGTCGTCGCCGTACTGGGCGACGCCGTCCTGCCCGGACACGATGTTGATCCGCACGCGCCCGCCGGTGAGGTGGTCGAGCGTCGCGGCCGCCGACGCCAGGTGCGCCGGCTGCCAGTAGCCGGGACGGATCGCGACCAGCGGGTTGAACGTGGTGGTGCGGGCGGCGAGCGCCGCCGCGACGGTGAAGGTGTCCGGGCGGCCCCAGCCGGTGCCGAGCAGCGCGCCGTCCCAGCCGCGCTCCTCCAGCGCGAGTGCCTGCTCGGTGAGCGTGTCCAGGCTGTTGTGGTCCGCCGTGACGACGTCGCCGCGGTGGCCGGCGCGCACCTGGTTGGGGATGTACCAGAGGACGTCGGCGCTCATGCCCCCACCCCCGCGGTCGCGAGCTCGACGGCCTCGACCGACACGGCCGACGACGCGCCCGACGACGAGTACCGGCTCGCCGGCCGCTCCAGCCCGTAGTGCTCGCGCAGCGTGGTTCCCTCGTAGGCGGTGCGGAACAGACCGCGCGCCTGGAGGATCGGCACGACGTGCGCCGTGAACTCCTCCAGCCCGCGCGGCAGCACGGCCGGCATGATGTTGAAGCCGTCCGCCGCCTCGGCGTCGTACCAGTCCTGGAGGGCGTCGGCGACCTGCTCGGGCGTGCCGGCCAGCGTGCGGTGCCCGCGGCCGCCGCCCATACGGCCGATCAGCGCGCGGACCGTCAGCCGCTCGCGCCGCGCGAGCTCCACGATCAGCGTGTACCGGCTCTTGGCGCCCTCGATCTCGTCCTCGTCGGGCAGGTCGGCGGGCAGCTGCCGGTCCAGCGGCAGGTCCTCCGGGTCGACGCGCAGGGTCGCGGCGAGCTGGCGGCGCGCGTACTCGGGCACGATGAGCTCGTCGAGCTCACGCTCGGCCGCGAGGGCCTCGGCCTCCGTCGACCCGAGCACCGGCACGAGGCCCGGCAGGATCTTGATCCCGTCGGCGTGGGGGGCGGCCGCGGCCGGCCCGGGCGGGAGGGCGGCGGGGTTCGCCCGCCCCGCCGCGCGCCGCGGGGGGGGGGGGGACACCCCCCCCCCCGACCGCCCCGCCCCCCCCCCCCCCGACCCCCCCGAGGCGCCGCAG
>NZ_JBHXAW010000179.1:0-9387 GCF_042726645.1 Isoptericola sp. NPDC060257 | reverse complement strand
GGCCCACGCTCGCCGGGCGCCGGGCCCTGGTCACCGGCGGCGCGTCCGGCATCGGCGCGGCCTGCGCGCGGGAGCTGGCCTCGCGCGGCGCCCACGTGGTCGTCGCGGACGTGGAGCCCGACGGCGCGAAGCGTCTCGCCGACGAGCTCGGCGGCGAGGCGTGGGTCGTGGACCTCGCCGACACCCGTGCCCTCGACGACCTGCGCCTCGACGTCGACGTCCTGGTGAACAACGCCGGCGTCCAACGGGTCAGCCCGGTCGAGGACTTCGCGCCCGACGACTTCCGGCTCGTCCACCGCCTCATGCTCGAGGCGCCGTTCCTGCTGGTGCGGGCGGCGCTGCCCCACATGTACGCCCGCGGCTGGGGGCGGGTCGTCAACGTCTCGTCCGTGCACGGGCTCGTCGCGTCGCCGTTCAAGTCGGCGTACGTGTCCGCGAAGCACGGGCTCGAAGGGCTGTCCAAGACGGTCGCGCTCGAGGGCGGGCCGCACGGGGTCACCAGCGTCTGCGTGAACCCGGGCTACGTGCGCACGCCGCTCGTCGAGAAGCAGGTCACCGACCAGGCCGGCGTGCACGGCATCCCCGAGGCGGACGTCCTGACCGAGGTGATGCTCGCCGAGCACGCGGTGAAGCGGCTCGTCGAGCCCTCGGAGGTCGCGTCGCTGGTCGGCTGGCTCACCGGGCCGGACGCCTCGATGGTCACCGGCGCCTCGTGGACGATCGACGGCGGATGGAGCGCACGATGACCGGTCTAGACAAGACCGTCGCGACGGCGGCCGAGGCCGTCGCCGACGTCCCCGACGGCGCCTCGCTCGCCGTCGGCGGCTTCGGCCTGTCCGGCAACCCGGTCGCGCTGATCGAGGCGCTCCTCGCCCGCGGCACCACGGGCCTGTCCGTGGTGAGCAACAACTGCGGCGTCGACGACTGGGGCCTGGGCCTGCTGCTGGGCGCCGGGCGCATCCGCCGGATGACCAGCTCGTACGTGGGCGAGAACAAGGAGTTCGAGCGGCAGTTCCTGGCCGGGGAGCTCGAGCTGGTCCTCACGCCGCAGGGCACGCTCGCGGAGCAGCTGCGCGCGGGCGGTTCCGGGATCGCGGCGTTCTGGACGCGCACCGGCGTCGGCACGCAGGTGGCCGACGGCGGCCTGCCGCAGCGGTACGCCGGCGCCGGCGGCGTCGCCGTCGCCTCGCCGCGCAAGGAGGTCCGCGCCTTCACGGCCGCGGACGGCACGAGCGCCGACTTCGTGCTCGAGGAGGCGATCACGACCGACTACGCCCTCGTGCACGCCGCGCGGGGCGACCGGCACGGCAACCTCGTCTTCCACCGCTCCGCCCGGAACTTCTCGCCGCTGGCGGCGATGGCGGGCCGCGTGTGCGTCGCCCAGGTCGAGGAGCTCGTCGAGCCCGGCGAGATCGACCCGGACGACGTGCACCTGCCCGGCGTCTTCGTGCACCGCGTGGTGCACGTGCCCGGGGGCGAGAAGCGGATCGAGAAGCGCACCACGACGCCGACGGCCGCCACCCCGACGCCGACGACGACCACGACGACGAAGGAGGGCTGACCCGTGCCGCTCACCCGCGACGAGATGGCCGCGCGCGCCGCGGCGGAGCTGGCCGACGGCTGGTACGTGAACCTGGGCATCGGGCTGCCGACGCTCGTGCCGAACCACGTGCCCGCCGGCCGTCACCTCGTGCTCCAGTCCGAGAACGGCCTGCTCGGCGTCGGCCCCTATCCCTTCGACGCCGATGTGGACCCCGACCTGATCAACGCCGGCAAGGAGACGGTCACGTTGCTGCCCGGCGCCTCCGTGTTCGACTCGGCGACCAGCTTCGGCATGATCCGCGGGGGCAAGATCGACGCGGCGGTCCTCGGCGGCATGCAGGTCAGCGCCGCCGGCGACCTCGCCAACTGGATGATCCCCGGCAAGATGGTCAAGGGGCCCGGCGGCGCGATGGACCTGGTGCACGGCGCGCGGCGCGTGATCGTGCTCATGGAGCACACCGCCAGGGACGGGTCCCCCAAGCTGCTGCCGGAGTGCACGCTCCCCCTCACGGGGCGGGGCGTGGTGCACCGCGTCATCACCGATCTCGCGGTGCTCGACGTCGCGCCCGACGGCTTCGTGCTCCGCGAGCTGGCACCGGGCGTCGCCGTCGACGACGTGGTCGCGGCCACCGGCGCGCCCGTCGTCGTCGACCTCGACCGCCGGGGCGCCGACAGGGCCATCGCGTGACGCCGGGTGACCTCAGGCGGCCCGTCGGGAGCGCGCCACCAGCACGAGGGCGACCAGCACGCCGACGACGCTTGCCGCCGCCGCGACCCAGAACGCGGCGGAGTAGGCGCCGGCGGGGTCGGCCGTGCCGGCCGCGAGGAGGGCGGTGACGACGGGCGCCGCCGCCGCCGAGCCGACGGTCCGCACCACGCTGTTCAGCCCGGTCGCCGCGCCGGTCTCGGTGGGTGGCGACCAGGAGACGACGAGCTGGGCGCAGATCGCGTACCCGATCCCGTTGCCGAGGCCGAGCACGGAGAAGGCCACCACGACCGCCCACGGCGTCGCCGGCCACAACGCGAGCCCCACCGCGCCGAGGAGCATCACGGCCGCCGCGACGGCCCCCGTGCCGCCCGGGCCGACCCGGCGCACGGGCGCCGGTGTCGCGCGCCCGCCGAGGAAGACGAGGACGGCGCTGGGGAGCATCGCCAGGCCGGAGACGGTCACGGTCATCCCGTGGCCGTACCCGGTGCCGGCGGGCGCCTGCATGAGCAGCGGCAGGGCGACGTAGCAGACGTAGGGCACGAAGCCCACGGCCACCGTCAGCAGGCTGACGAGCACGATCGGCCCGTGGCGGAAGGTGCGCACGTCGACCACGGGCGCGTCGGTGCGCCGCTCGACGAGGACGAGCACGGCGAGGAGCGCGAGGCCGGCCACGCCGACGACGACCGTCCGGGCCGAGGCCCAGCCCCACGAGCCGCCCTGCGAGACGGCGAGCAGCACGCCCACGAGGCCGACCGCGAGGAGCGCGACGCCGGGCCAGTCCGTCCGGCGCTGCACGGCGGGCGCGCCGCCGCGCGGCACCCACGCGGCGACCAGCGCGCCCGAGCCGAGGATCAGCACGGCGCCGAGGACGAACAGCCAGCGCCAGCCCAGGGCGTCGACGACCAGGCCGCCCACCACGAGCGCCGCGCCCGCACCGAGGCCGATCATGCCGGGGATCCAGCCGAACGCGGCCGCGAGCCGCGGGCCCGCCAGCGCGGACCGCACGATCGCCAGGGCGAGCGGGAACGTCGCGGTGCTCACGCCCTGCACCACGCGGGCCACGAGCAGCACGCCGAGCGTCGGTGCGGCGGCTGCCAGGAGCGTCGCCGCCGCGAACACGACGATGGTGCCGAGCAGCACGCGTCGGTGGCCGAACCGGTCGCCGAGGTTGCCGACGACGGGCGCGAAGACCGCCCCGGCGAGCAGGAACGCCGTGAGGATCCAGCCGGTCCCCTGGGCGGTGGCGCCGAGCTCCCGGCCCAGCGTCGGCAGGGCGGGCACGACGAGCGTCTGCATCAGCGAGAACGCCAGCACGGCGGCGCTCAGCGCGAAGATCACGCGCCCGGGGCTGCGGACGGCGGTGCTGTCGGTCGGAGGCACGGGTGGGCTCGCTCTCTGTGGTGAGGGTGGCTGCGCCTCGTCGCGCGGGGCCGAGGGGGACGGCACATCAAACGGAACGGAATGCTCGTTCCGATTCACCCTAGCATCGAGCCGCGGGCTACCGTGTGCCCATGCCCTCCCCCGCCGAGCCGTCCGACGAGCGCGCCGACCCTCCGCTGCCCGGCCGGAAGCGGGAGGCGCGCGCCAACGACACCGCCGTGCTCGCCGCCGCGCGCGAGGTCTTCGCGGCGCAGGGCCACGGCGCGTCGATGGCCGACGTCGCCCGGCACGCCGGCGTCGGTGTGGGTTCGGTGTACCGCCGCTACCCGACCAAGGAGGCGCTCGTCGAGGCGCTGCACGTGCAGGCCGTGCGCGAGGCGGCACGCCTGGCGGCCGAGGTCGCCGACCGGTTCGGGTCCGGACCCGTGCCCGACGACGGCGCGGTCGGCACCTTCCTCGCGCGGCAGATCACCGAGGCCACCGGACCGTTGCTACGACCCCCGGGACACGGCGGGCCGCTCCCCGACGACCTCGCCGCCGCGACGCGCGACCTGCGCGTAGGGCTCGAGCGCCTGGTCGCCTACGACCGCGCCGCGGACCTGCTCCCTGCCGGCTTCACCACCGCCGACGTCATGCAGCTGCTGCTGCACCTGCGCCCGACGCTCCCCTTCCCCCGCGCCGAGGCGGACGCCCTGCACCTGCGCTACCTCCGGCTCGTCCTGGCCGGCCTGCGCTCCCGGGCCGGCGACGGCGGCGGCCTGGGCGACGGCCCTCGCTGGGACGACTGGGTCGGCGCCTGGCACGACTGAGCAGTCCCCCCTCCCGCCGAGCAGGCGGTGAGGCACCGAATGACCGCTGAGAACGTGCGCAACCGCCTGCTCGGCGTCAGTCGGCGAGCGGCGCGTGCCGCTCCAGGAACTCGTAGACCTCGGTGGTGTCGACGCCCGGGAACGCGCCGGACGGCATCGCCGCGAGCATGGACGCGTGCGGGCGGGCGCTCGGGAACGCGTGCCCGACCCAGCGGCGGGCGAGCGGCTCGGCCGGCCTCCGGCAGCAGCTCTCGTCGGGGCAGCGCGACGTGCTGCGCGCCGTCGTCTCCCGGCCCAGGAACCACTTGACCTGCGCGTACGGCACGCCGACGCTCACGGAGAACCGCCCGTCGGGCGTGTCCTGCACGCGGGACGTGCACCAGTAGGTACCCGTCGGGGTGTCCGTGTACTGGTAGTACGGGCTGAGCCGGTCGGCGATGCCGAACACCACGCGGGCGGTCCAGTGGCGGCACACGTGCTGCCCCTCCACGGTGCCCAGCGGGTCGGCGGGGAACCGCACGCCGTCGTTCTCGTACGCCTTGTGGATCGCCCCCGACTCGTGAACCTTCATGAAGTGCACCGGGATGCCCAGGTGCCGGGTCGCCAGGTTCGTGAAGCGGTGGGCCACCGTCTCGTAGGAGACGGCGAACGCGTCGCGCAGGTCCTCCAGCGAGATCGACCGCCGCTCCTTGGCCTCGCGCAGCTGCTTGACCGCCTCGCGCTCGGGCACCAGCAGCGCCGCGCACAGGTAGTTGGCCTCGACCCGCTGGCGCAGGAACTCGCGGTAGTCGCGCGGCTCGGCGTGCTCCAGGACGTGGGAGGCGAGGGCCTGCAGCACCGCCGAGCGCGCCTCGGAGCGGCCGCGGATCCCGTTGCTGGGCAGGTAGACGCGGCGGTGCAGCTGGTCGATGACGGCGCGCGTGGACTGCGGCAGGTCCGGCTCGTAGTGGATCGAGAAGCCGAGGTGCGCGGCCAGCTCTCCCACCGCGCGCTGCGGCAGCGGCCCGCGGCCGTGCCCGACGTCGTCGAGCAGACCGCGCGCGACGATCTCCAGGTCGGGGAAGTAGTTGTCCTGCGCGCGCATGTCCGCGCGCAGCTCGGTGTTGGCGCGACGCGCCTCCTCGGGCGTCAGCGCACGCTCGGAGTGGAGCCGCTCCAGCTCGCGCTGCAGCCCGACGATCGCCTCGAGCGCGTCGGTCGGGAGGGACTTGCCGACCTTCACGGGGCGCACCCCCAGCGCGGAGAAGAGCGACCCCCTTTGCACGCGCTCCAGCTCGATCTCGAGCGCGTCGCGGTGCGACGGCGCCTGGGCGGAGAGCAGGTCCTCGACGCTCGCGCCGAGGGCGCGGGCCACCGCCTGCAGGCGCGCGATCGTGGGCTCGCGCTTGCCGTTCTCGAGCATGGAGACCTGCGACGGCGCACGTCCGATGGCGTCTCCGAGCTGTTCCAGAGTCATGCCGCGGCGGGTGCGCAGGTGCCGGATGCGGCGGCCGATCGTCAGCGCGTCCGCCTCCTGGCCGATGGGGATGCCGTGCGGCAGCGTGGCGTCGTCCCGGGTACCGGGCGCGGAATCGGTCGAGATGGCCATGCTCGAGGGTGACACGTGCCACACCTTCCGTCCAGGAGAAGAACCCCGGAATTTCTCCTCAGAATTCCTGGCCGCGGGGTGGCGCGGCGCGCGAGGGTCGTGGTCATCGGCACCGCCACCGACGACCGAGACACACGAAAGAGGCTCGACATGACCGCCATCCTCGACTCCCGCAGCACCACCCGCGCCGGCGACCAGGCCCAGACGGCCACCCAGCTCGCCGAGCAGTGGGCCACCGACCCTCGCTGGGACGGCATCAGCCGTGACTACACCGCGGAGGACGTCGTCGCGCTGCGCGGGTCGGTCGGCGAGGAGTTCACCCTGGCCCGCCGGGGCGCGGAGCGCCTGTGGCGCCAGCTGCACGAGGAGGACTTCATCAACGCGCTCGGCGCGCTGACCGGCAACCAGGCCGTGCAGCAGGTGAAGGCCGGGCTCCAGGCCATCTACCTCTCGGGCTGGCAGGTGGCCGGCGACGCGAACCTCGCGGGCCAGACCTACCCCGACCAGTCCCTCTACCCGGCGAACTCCGTGCCCGCCGTCGTGCGCCGCATCAACAACGCGCTGCTGCGCGCCGACCAGATCGACGTCTCCGAGAACGGAGCGCCGACCCGCGACTGGCTCGCCCCGATCGTCGCGGACGCCGAGGCCGGGTTCGGCGGCCCGCTCAACGCGTACGAGCTGATGCGGTCGATGATCGCGTCGGGCGCCGCGGGCGTGCACTGGGAGGACCAGCTCGCCAGCGAGAAGAAGTGCGGCCACCTGGGCGGCAAGGTGCTCATCCCGACCCAGCAGCACGTGCGCACGCTCAACGCGGCGCGCCTCGCGGCCGACGTCTCCGACGTGCCGAGCGTCGTCATCGCCCGTACGGACGCCGAGGCGGCCACGCTGCTCACGTCCGACGTCGACGAGCGCGACCGTCCGTTCCTCACCGGCGGGCGCACGGGCGAGGGCTTCTACGAGGTCCGCAACGGCGTCGAGCCCTGCATCGCGCGGGCCAAGGCCTACGCCCCGTACGCCGACCTCATCTGGATGGAGACCGGCACCCCCGACCTCGAGCTCGCGCGGAAGTTCGCCGAGGCCGTCAAGGCCGACTTCCCGGACCAGATGCTGGCGTACAACTGCTCGCCGTCGTTCAACTGGAAGAAGCACCTGGACGACGACACCATCGCGAAGTTCCAGCGCGAGCTGGGCGCCATGGGATTCCGCTTCCAGTTCATCACGCTGGCCGGCTTCCACGCCCTCAACTACTCGATGTTCGACCTCGCCCACGGCTACGCCCGCGAGCAGATGTCCGCCTACGTGCGGCTGCAGGAGGCCGAGTTCGCCGCCGAGGAGCGCGGCTACACCGCGACCAAGCACCAGCGCGAGGTCGGCACCGGCTACTTCGACCGCGTGTCGACGGCGCTCAACCCCGACGCCGCCACCCTCGCGCTCGCGGGCTCCACCGAGGCCGCGCAGTTCTGAGAGCCCCGCAGCTCTGACCCTCCCCACCCGTTCCGCCCGACCAGCCCCGACAGACCGGAGGCACGCCATGACCACGCTCACGTCCCCGACCACCGCCCCGCGCACCGCTCCCGTGCCGGCCGTCGCGCCCGCCGTCGGCACGCCGCTCGCCGACACGGCGACCGACCCGTTCGTCTGGGGCGGGACGTCGCTCGCGGAGGGGCACCTCACCGTCACCGCCCCGCTGGAGGCGCGCGACGAGGAGATCCTCACCCCGGAGGCGCTGGCGTTCCTGGCGATGCTGCACGACCGGTTCGCCGACGACCGCACCGCGCTGCTGCTGGAGCGGCAGCGGCGGATGCGGAGCGTCGCGGACGGCGAGGACCCGGACTTCCACCCCGCCACCCGGCCCGTGCGCGACGACCCGTCCTGGCGGGTGGCGGGCGCGGCCGGCGCGCCGGGGCTGAGCGACCGCCGCGTGGAGATCACGGGCCCGACGGACCCGAAGATGACGATCAACGCGCTCAACTCCGGCGCCCGGTGCTGGCTGGCCGACGCCGAGGACGCGCAGTCCCCGACGTGGCGCAACGTCGTGGAGGGGCAGCTCGCCCTGCACGACGCGATCCGCGGCACGCTGACGTTCACCAACCCGGCGGGCAAGGAGTACGCGCTCCGGTCGACGGACCTCACCGAGCTGCCGACCATCGTGTTCCGGCCCCGCGGGTGGCACCTGTTCGAGTCGCACCTGGCGTACACCGGCCCCGACGGGTCGACGCAGCCGGCGTCGGGCTCGCTGGTCGACTTCGGCCTGTACCTGTTCCACAACGCCCACGAGCTGGTCTCCCGCGGGCGCGGACCGTACTTCTACCTGCCGAAGCTGGAGGGGTACCGCGAGGCGCGGCTGTGGAACGAGGTGTTCGAGGCGGCCCAGGACGCGCTCGGCATCCCGAAGGGCACGATCCGCGCGACGGTGCTCATCGAGACGCTGCCCGCCGCGTTCGAGATGGAGGAGATCCTCTACGAGCTGCGCGACCACTGCGCCGGCCTCAACGCCGGCCGCTGGGACTACCTGTTCAGCGTGATCAAGTGCTTCCGGAAGCGGGGGTCGTCGTACGTGCTGCCCGACCGCGGGCAGGTCACGATGACCGCGCCGTTCATGCGGGCGTACACCGAGCTGCTCGTCGCCACGTGCCACAAGCGCGGGGCGCACGCCATCGGCGGCATGAGCGCCTTCATCCCCGACCGCCGCTCCCCCGAGGTGACCGAGCGCGCCGTCGAGCAGGTGTGGGCCGACAAGACGCGCGAGGCCCACGACGGCTTCGACGGCACCTGGGTGGCCCACCCCGACCTGGTCGAGGTGGCGCGCGGCGCGTTCGACGAGGTGCTCGGCGAGTGCGAGAACCAGGTCGACCGCCTGCGCGACGACGTCGAGGTGGGCCAGGCCGAGCTGCTCGACGTCGCCTCGGCGCGGCGCGGGGGCGCCACCGTCACGGCGGCCGGGCTCCGGACGAACGTGTCCGTGGGGCTGCGCTACATCGAGTCGTGGCTGCGCGGCACCGGCGCGGCGGCGATCGACCACCTCATGGAGGACGCGGCCACGGCTGAGATCTCCCGGTCGCAGGTGTGGCAGTGGGTCGCGTCCGGCACGACGACGGAGGACGGCCTGCCCATCACCCGCGTGCGCTGCGAGGCCGTGCTGCGCGACGTCCTGCGCGGCCTCCCGCGGTCCGCCGGCGACCGGTTCGAGGACGCCGCGGCGCTGTTCCGCGAGGTGGCTCTTGGCGAGGAGTTCCCGCCGTTCCTCACCACCGGCGCCTACGCCCGCTACCTCGCGGGCTGACCGCCCTCCGGTCGGTCGCCGAACAGGCGGTTGACACCGTTGTCGCAGCCCATCGGGCCCGATCACGGTGTCAACC
>NZ_JBHXAW010000178.1:0-9445 GCF_042726645.1 Isoptericola sp. NPDC060257 | reverse complement strand
CACGGGAGTCGTCGCTCAGGAGACCTCGGCGACCCGCCAGCCGTCCGGCGTCCAGGCGAGACGCAACGTCGCGGTGCGCACGTCCGTCGCGGGGACGGCGGTGACCGTGCCGTCGGCGGCCACCTGCTCGTGCGCCGTCACCGCGTAGCGCACCACGACGTCCGCGGCGCCCCCGTCCCGAGGCACGCCCGATCCGTCCTCGTCGGTCATCTCCGGACGGGCGTCCTCCACCCGCGCCTCTGCGCCGCGCACGCGGGTGCGCGCCTGCGCGACGTCCTCGAGCAGGGCGACGTCCGCCTCGTGCGCCGGCGACCCGGGCACGTCCACCGTCCCCCACCGCGCCGGGTCCGCGTCCGGGTCCGCGATCAGCGCGACCCGCCGGCGGGTGAGCTCCGCGGCCGCGGCGCCGGGGTCGGCCCGGTCCCGCGTGGGATCGGCCTGCACCGCGTCACCCTGTGTCGCGCTGCGGTCGGTCTCCGGGATGTCGTCGGCGACCGGCAGCGGCGAGGCCGCCGGCGGCATGCCGACCGACGCGACGCCGGTCGCGGCCGCCCTGTCCGCTCCGTCGTCGGGCGCCCGGACCTGGACCGCGACCGCCGTCAGCACCACCACCGCGGCCGCCGCGCCGGCCAGGCCGAGCACGCGTCGCGCGGTCCCGGCACGGCGCGGGGCGGTCGCGCGCCGTGCGGACCTGCTCGCCGAGGGGCCGGCCCTGCTCCCGTCGGCGCGCCGGACCGCCCGCCTCCGGGACGCGCGGGCGGGCGCCTCCTCCGCCGCCGGCACCGCGGACCGCCGGCCCAGCGCCGCCGCCGCCAGCGCCGCGGGCTCCGGGAGCCGCACCGGCTCGGCGGCGACGGCCGCGTCCGCCTGGGCCGCGAGGGTGCCCGCCTCCGGACGCACCCGCGCGTCGGGTGCCGCCGCCGGGGCCAGCACGGCGCGCAGCGCGGCCGCGTCGTCGTCGCTGCGGTCGCCGAGCAGGTCCGCGACGAGCGTCGCGAGGGCGTGCACGTCCGCCGCCTCCGCCTCGGCGGCGTCGCTCGCGACCGCACCGGCACCGCAGACGTCGCCCGCGTCGGCCCGCGGGCGCAGGAGCGCTCCGCCTCCGGGGTCGAGCACCACGTCGTGCGCGCCCACGCTCCCCTGCCGCAGCCCGGCGCTGTGCAGCGCGGCGAGCCCGCGCGCCACGGCGACGAGGACGCCCGCTGCCTCCCGCGACGTCAGGCGGCCGCGGACGGCGAGCACGGTGGGCAGGTCGGTCGCGGCGCCGCCGCGCCGCACGGCCAGGGTCCCGTCGTCGCGCACGTCGACGGCCACCACGGGCTCCACGCAGGGGTGCCGGAGCGCCGCGAGCGCACGCACCCGCTCCACGAGGGCGTCGCGGGCGCCGGCGTCGGTCGGGATCGGCAGCGTCTGGGTGGCCACGGAGCCATCGAACACCTTCGCGGCCGCCCGGCGTCGCCGTCATCCACAGGCCACGTCAGAGGGTGAGACGACGCCCCTCGCGCGCGGACACCCGGGCGGCGTCCAGCACCTCGGCGGTGCGCACGGCGTCGGCCGGGTCGACGGGCGGGGCCTCGTCCCCGTGCAGCCACGGCCCCAGCGCCCGGTAGAAGTCGGCGTGGCCGCCCGGTGCCGCGGGCACCGCGCGCCGGTCGCGGCCGCGCGTGAGCCAGCCCACCGCGCCCTCGGGCGCGTCGTCGTCCAGCACCTCGAGCGGGGAGGCGTCCTGCTCGAAGGTCGTCACCAGGTAGGCGCCCGCCGACCCGAGCACGCGGGTCCGGGGGCCGGGGGCCCCCACGACGGACCCCGCCCAGAGCCGGGACACGACGGCGTGCGGGCTCGCCGCGCGGCCGCCGCCGGCCTCGTGCTCCAGGACGAGGAAGACGTCGTCCTCGGTGGGCGTGGTGAGCCGGCGGGTCTGCGCCCAGACGGACCGGACGGGGCCGAACAGCTGCGTCGCCGAGTCCACCAGGTGCGGGCCGAGGTCGAGCAGCAGCCCGCCGCCGACCGGGTCGTTCTCCTTCCACCGCTGCCGCGGGACGGGCCGCCAGCGCTCCCAGCGACGCTCGAACGTGTGCACGTCGCCGAGCTCCCCGGCGTCGATCAGGCTCGCCAGGGTGAGCTGCTCGGGGTCCCAGCGCCGGTTCTGGAAGACCGTGAACGGCGTGCCGGTGGCGGCCGCCTCCTCGACGACGGCGCGCGCCTGGTGCGCGTCAAGGCCGATCGGCTTGTCGAGCACGAACGGGATCTCCGCGCGGGCGAGGGCGGCGGCCTGCTCGGCGTGCAGGGTCGTGGGGCTCGCGACCACGACGAGGTCGTAGGCGCGGCGGGCGGCGATCAGCTCGTCGAGGTCCGACAGCAGCCGGGCCCCCGGCCAGTCCCCCGCGGCCTGGTTGCGCCGGCCGGGGTCGCGCGTCACGACCGCCGTCACCGGCAGCCCTGCCTCCGCCGCGAGGCGGGCGTGGATCTCCCGGCCCGCTCCCCCGTACCCGACGATCGCCAGGCGTGGCGGCGGTGCCGCCGTCCCGCCGTCGGTCGCGCCCGCCTCTGCCGCCTCGTCCGTGACCATGGCGTCCATCGTGCCCGACGGCGCGCCCGGCGCCCCGGCACCGCCCCGGCGAGCCATGCCGCCGGCGGGTGGTGACCATCCGGATCCTCCCGTAGACCGGAGGTGGGTCGGCGCGCGACCCACGGACGAGCCGGAGGGAGCCACGACGATGGCGACACGACTGAACCAGCCGGGCCTGGACCAGGCCCGCGCCCTGGTGCGCGAGGGTCGGGTGGTGCGCGACGAGCGCGACGACTGGAGCGAGCACGCCCCGAGCACGGACGCCGAGAACCGCTTCGTCGACCGTGAGGGCTGGACCGAGTTCCGGCACTGGCACCTGGGCGTGGACGACGACGAGAACCCGGAGACGAAGCAGGCGGTGTCGTTCCCCTACGGCGACCTGTCGAAGGTCCACCGGTGCGCCGTGGTGTCGCTGGAGAGCAGGGCCGGGCAGTACGACCACGACGACATCCGCGACGCCGCCCGCGCCCTGCTGGAGCTCATCGACTCGACGGCGTGACGGCGCGCTCCGGCGCGCGCGTGCCGCGGCCCAGGCGCGACGGCCACCAGACCCGGTCGCCGACGTCGTGCACGAGCGCCGGGACGAGCAGGCTGCGCACGACGAGCGTGTCCACGAGCACGCCGAACGCGACGATGACGGCGAGCTGGGCGAGGAACAGCAGCGGGATGACGCCCAGGGCCGCGAACGTCGCGGCGAGCACCACGCCGGCCGACGTGATGACCGAGCCGGTGACGGCCAGCCCGCGCAGCACCCCCCGTCGCGTGCCCACCCGCAGGCTCTCCTCGCGCACGCGCGTCATGAGGAAGATCGAGTAGTCGACCCCCAGCGCCACGAGGAAGCAGAACGCGTACAGCGGCACCGCCGGGTCCGCGCCCGGGAAGTCGAGCACATGGTTGAACACCACGGCCGAGACGCCGAGGGCGAACCCGAACGACAGCACGTTCGCGGCCATGAGCAGCACCGCGGCGAGGACCGACCGGAGCAGTAGCACGAGGATCAGGAGGATCACGGCGAGCACCACGGGCACGATCACGCGCAGGTCGTGCTGGCCGGCGAGCTGCGTGTCCAGCCGCTCCGCGGCCGCGCCGCCCACCAGCGCGTCCGGGCTGACCTCGTGCACCGCCGTGCGCAGGTCGGCCACCGCCTCGACTGCCGCCTGGCTGTCGGACGGCGCCTCCGTGGTGACGTCGACGCGCACCTGCCCGTCGACGACCAGCGGGTCGCCCTGGGCCGGCATCCCCGGCGCGGTGGCCGGCTGGTCGGTGACGACGGTCGCCGCCGTGATCCCGGCGGAGCCCTCGGCCGCCTCCACGACGGCGTCGGCGTCCGCCTCGGGGGCGATGACGATCGCGGGCTGCGCGGACACGCCCTCGAAGTGGCGGGTGAGCGCCTCCTCGCCGTCCACGGAGTCGACCTGCGTGAGGAACACCTCCGAGTCGCCCGTGCCGTTGGCGTCGAGCGTCGGGACGAAGGCCGCCCCGCCCGCGAGGACCACGGCGGTGACGACCCACACGACGCGGTCGTGCCGCCCCACGAAGCCGGCGACGCGCGACCACACGCCGTGCCCGGCGACCTCCACGTGCGTGTCGTCGGCAGCGTCACCCACCGTGTCGGCGGTCGTGTCAGCGGCCGTGTCACCGTTCGACCTGGCGACCGCCACGGCGCCCGTCGCCGGGTCGAGCGACTCCGGGTCGAGCGACTCCGGGGCGGCCGGTTCCGGGGCGTCGGGCGCGTCGGAGTGGCGGCCGAGCGCGTGCGGCACGCGGGGCCAGAACACCCACCGGGCGCGCCGCCCGCCCACGAGCAGCATCGCGGGCAGGAGGGTCGTCGCGGACAGGAACGCGGCGACGATCCCGATGGCGGCGACCGGCCCGAGGCTGCGGTTCGACGACAGGTCGGACAGCAGAAGGCACAGCAGCCCGACGATCACCGTGCCCGCGCTGGCCGCGATCGGCTCGATCGAGGCGCGGACGGCGCGGCGCATCGCGGTGTAGGGGGAGCTGGTGGCCCGCAGCTCCTCGCGGTACCGGGCCACCAGGAGCAGGGCGTAGTCGACCGAGGCGCCCACGACCAGGATCGACAGGATGCCCTGCGACTGGCCGTTCAGCGTCAGCACGTCGTTCGCGGCGAGGTGGTAGACCGCCAGCCCCGCGAGGCACAGGGCCAGGACCGCCGTGAGGATCACGACGAACGGCAGGAACGGCGAGCGGTAGACGAGCGCGAGGATCACCAGGACGGCGCCGAGCGCCACGAGCAGCAGCACGGTGTCGATCGCGCCGAAGGCGCTCACGAGGTCCGCGACGAAGCCCGCGGGTCCGGTCACCCAGGCGTCGAGACCGGTCCCGGCGAGGCCGCCGTCGGAGGCGTCCGCGGCGACGAGCGTCCGGAGGGCCCCGACGGCGAGCTCCGAGCCGCTCGTCTCGTCGGCGCCGAGGTCCTCGGAGGCCTGGGCGGCGTCGAGCGAGACGACGACGAGCGCGGCCTGCCCGTCCTCGGACGGCACCACGACGGGGTCGGCGATGCTCAGCTCCCCCACTGTGCGCGGCTCGTCGCCCGACGTCCCGCCGAGCGGGGCGTCGGCGATCGAGTCCGCGAACGCCCGGACGTCGGCGAGCTGCTCCTTCGTCAGGTCGGACCCGTCCGACGTCTCGGCCACGACCAGGGCGGGCAGCGTCTCGGAGTCGGTGAACTCCTCGGCCAGCGCTGCGGCCTGCGTGGACTCGGCGCTCGCGGGCAGGAAGGCCGCGTCGTCGTTGGTCTGGACGCTGCTCAGGCTGCCCTGGGCCTGCCCCCCGAACGCGCCGATCGCGAGCCACACCCCGATCGCTGCCAGAATGACGAGGCCCCGCAGCAGACCTCGACCCCGATTGCCCCGCGCCCGATTACTCAGCATGCTGAGTATTCTGAGGGCGGACCAGGGAGGAAGCAAGTGCAGCACCACGAAGCGCGTGACACCGCGGCAGCGCCCGGCACCGCTCCCCACGCGTGGCCCGACCCGGTCGACCCCACCAGCGACGACCCCGGCCAGTGGCCCACCGGCCGGCTGCTGTTCACCGTCGTGCGCCGCATCGAGCACGACTGGAACGCCCACCTCGCGGGCTGGAACCTCAACCACGCGGGCTTCCCCGTGCTGCTGCACCTGTTCGCCGGGCCCCGGACGCAGCGCGAGCTCGCGACGCTCAACGGCGTCACCGAGCAGACGATGAGCCGCATCGTCGCGCGGTTGGAGCGCGCCGGCTACGTCACCCGCGGTGAGGACCCCCGCGACCGCCGCCGCCGCGCCGTCGCGGTCACCGACCCCGGCCGCCGCGCCGCCGCGGAGGCCGGCCGGCTGCAGCCGGCCGAGGACCTCACCGCCCGCGGCCTCGCCGACGACGACGTGGCCCGGCTGCGTGAGATCCTCGTCACCCTCGTGCGGGCGCAGCGCGACGCCGAGGACTGACCGCACGGCAAGGGGCTAGCCTCGGCCGGGTGGACGTGATGACGCTGCCCGGACTGACCGACTACCACGAGGCGTGGGAGCTCCAGCGCCGCGTGCACGCCGACGTCGTCGCCGGCGACCGCCCCGACACGCTGATCGTCGTGGAGCACCCCGACGTCTACACGGCCGGGCGGCGCACCCACCGCGACGAGCGCCCCACCGACGGCACCCCCGTCGTCGACGTCGACCGCGGCGGCAAGATCACCTGGCACGGCCCCGGGCAGCAGGTGGTCTACCCGATCCTGCGGCTCGCCGAGCCCATCGACGTCGTCGCGTACGTCCGGGCGCTCGAGGAGGCCGTCATGGAGGTGTGCGCCGGGTTCGGTCTCGCGACGATCCGGGTCGAGGACCGCACCGGCGTCTGGTTCGCCGCCGACGGCGACCGCCTCGAGCGCAAGGTCTGCGCCATCGGCGTCCGCACCGCCAAGGGCGTGACGATGCACGGCATCGCGCTCAACTGCGACCCCGACCTGACCCGCTTCGACAGCATCGTGCCGTGCGGCATCACCGACGCCGACGTCACCTCGCTGACCATCGAGACCGGTCGGCACGTCACGCTCGACGACGTCCGCGCGCCGCTCGTCGACGCCCTCACCCGCCACCTCGACCCGCTGCGCGCGACCCCCACGGCAGCGGTCGCCGCGCCGGGTGTTGCTGAGGTCACGTCCACACGGTGAGCAGGTCGCGGCGCCCGGGCGCGCCGCTCACGTACTCTGACGAGGTCCGGCGGTCAGGGTCCGCACAGGTCAGTCACGCCGGACGTCCACCTGCTCGACGACGACCGGGAGACACCCGTGACGATCGCACCCGAGGGCCGCCGCATGCTGCGCATCGAGGCCCGCAACGCCGCCACCCCCATCGAGAAGAAGCCCGAGTGGATCAAGACGAAGGCCACGATGGGCCCCGAGTACCGGGAGCTCAAGGGCCTGGTCAAGGGCGAGGGCCTGCACACGGTGTGCGAGGAGGCGGGCTGTCCCAACATCTTCGAGTGCTGGGAGGACCGCGAGGCCACGTTCCTCATCGGCGGTGACCAGTGCACCCGCCGCTGCGACTTCTGCCAGATCGACACGGGCAAGCCGGCCGACTTCGACGCCGACGAGCCGCGCCGCGTCGCCGAGTCCGTGCGGACGATGGGCCTGAAGTACTCGACGATCACCGGCGTCGCCCGCGACGACCTGGCCGACGGCGGGGCGTGGCTCTACGCCGAGACCGTGCGCCAGATCCACGCGCTCAACCCCGGCACGGGCGTCGAGCTCCTCATCCCCGACTTCAACGCGATCCCCGAGCTGCTCGACGTCGTCAACGAGTCGCGGCCCGAGGTCATGGCGCACAACGTCGAGACCGTGCCGCGCATCTTCAAGCAGATCCGCCCCGCGTTCCGCTACGAGCGCTCGCTGTCCGTGCTCACCCGGGCGCGCGAGGCCGGCCTGGTCACCAAGTCGAACCTCATCCTCGGCATGGGCGAGACGATCGACGAGGCCCGCGACGCGCTGCAGGACCTGCACGACGCCGGCTGCGACCTCGTGACGATCACGCAGTACCTGCGCCCGTCGCTGCGCCACCACCCGGTGGACCGCTGGGTGCGCCCGGAGGAGTTCGTCGAGCTCTCCGAGGCGGCCGAGGAGATGGGCTTCCTGGGCGTCATGGCCGGGCCGCTGGTGCGCTCGTCATACCGCGCGGGCCGCTTGTGGGGCCAAGCGATGACGCGCCGCGGCCTGCCCATCCCGGAGTCGCTCGCGCACCTCGCGGAGCCGACGACGTCGCGCCAGGAGGCGGCGAGCCTCCTTGCCCCGCGAGCCCACTAGACTTGACGACCATGGCCCGCACCAAGTCCGACGCCGGCGCGCCCGCTGACGCCACCGGCAAGCAGAAGAAGCCCAAGAAGCAGCGCTGGTACCACCAGGTGTGGGCCGCGTACCAGATGACGCGCAAGCAGGACCCCACGGTGACGTGGCTGCTCCTCGGCGTGTTCGTCGGGGTCCTCGCGGTCGTCGCCGCGATCGTGCTGCTGCTCGACCTGCCGACCGGCTTCCAGATCCTGTACATCGTCGTGCTCGGCGTCCCGTTCGCGGCGCTGGGCGCGATGTTCGTCCTGACACGCAAGGCCGAGAAGGCTGCGTACACCCAGATCGAGGGCCAGCCTGGCGCCGCCCGTGCGGCGCTCGGCACCGTCCGCGGCGGGTGGGAGTTCGCGGACGAGCCGGTCGCGATCAACCCGCGCACCCAGGACTTCGTGTTCCGCGGCGTCGGGCGGCCGGGCGTCGTCCTCGTCTCCGAGGGCCCGTCGCACCGGGTGCAGCGCCTCCTCGAGGACGAGCGCCGCAAGACGGCGCGCGTGCTGCCGAACGTGCCGATCACCCTCATCCAGGTCGGCAACGAAGAGGGGCAGGTCCCGCTGCCCAAGGTCGCCAAGAAGGTGCAGAAGCTCAAGCGCAGCCTGACCAAGCCCGAGGCGGAGCAGGTCAAGAAGCGCCTCAAGGCGCTCGGCGGCGCGCGCCTGCCGATCCCCAAGGGCGTCGACCCGATGCGGGCGCGCCCGGACCGCAAGGGGCTCAAGGGCCGCTGACCGGCGCAGGTCCCACGAGATCGACCCACCCGCTGCGAGATCGACCCACCGACGGTCGACGTCGCGACGGGTGGGTCGATCTCGTTGCGACGGGTGCGGTCGTGGCGGCGTCAGCGGCGGACGAGGACCGTCCCGGCAGCCCGGTCGTGCAGGCCGCGCCCGTCGCGGTCCCACACGACGGCGGGGATCACGAGGCACAGCAGCAGGGTGCGCACCGCGCCGCGCGCGAAGCCCGGCGCGACACCGTCGGGGGCGCCCAGGGCGCGGACCTGCATGCCCAGGAGGCGGTGGCCGAGAGTGAAGCCCACGGTGCTGACCAGCAGCAGGTTCTCGAGCGCGAAGACGCCGAGGGTGACCCACGAGTTCAGCTCGGCGAACGACACCGGGCTCGTCACCAGGTAGGCGATCAGCGTCGCCACCGCCCAGTCGACGACGAGGGCCACGGCCCGGCGTCCGAGCCGTGCGAGCGACCCCGGGCCAGTGTCAGGGAGCCCCAGGCGTCCGCCGCTCCCGGCGTCGTCGCGACGCCCGCCCTCGAGCCACGACCCGACGTCTTCTCTCGAGATGTCCTCCGGCGATGCCATACGTCAAGGCTACGCGGCGCCGGGAGGACGACCGCCGTAACGTGTTGGAAACAATCGCGCCATGCCGGAGAAACGCCGTCACCCTACGGTCGTGGTCGTCGAGCGGCGAGCACCGGCCCGTCGCGCCCGTCCTTCGGAACCGTCCGGCGGCACCGACCGAACGGCACCATCCACGCAAGGAGTGCATGCATGTTCACGAACGCCGAGGAGGCCATCGCCTTCACCCGTCGCGAGGGGGTGGAGT
>NZ_JBHXAW010000177.1:0-9446 GCF_042726645.1 Isoptericola sp. NPDC060257 | reverse complement strand
GACCCGGGCCCCCGCGGCCCGGGTCACCGCTCCCTGACCAGCTCGTGATCGTTTCGTGACATTCCACCCGCCGGTGCGGTACGTTCCTCCGGGCCGGTGGTTCAGGCAGCAGGAGAGGTCGCATGACAACCCACGTTCACAGGAGCACCGCGCACCGCGGCGCACCCGCTCCGTCCGACGCCTCGGCGCAGGCCGCGCGATGACGCAGACGCAGCCCGCACCGGCCCCCGCCACCCGCACCTACCCGAGCCGACGTGACCCCGGCCGCGGCGGGCGCAGCCGTCCCGTCACCGCCGTCCGGCACGTCCCGGAGCCCGTCCGCGAGACCGCCGCGCCCCGCGCCGCGGTGCCGGCCGCTCCGGCTGCTCCGGTCCGCACCGCACCCCCCGCCGCGCCCGCGACGCCCGCGCCCCCCGTGCACGTCCACGCTCCGGCGACCGCCACGCCCGCCGTCGTGCACACGCACGTGTTCGACCCCGTCCGCCCGGCGGCGGGCCGCGAGACCCCGCGCGGCGACACCTCCCGCGGCGAGACGACCCGCTCCGAGCACCGTCCGGTGCGCAAGTCGGCGCGCAAGCGCGTCCCCGGCCGCCTCGCGGGGCTGGGGGTCGGGCTGACCGTCGCCGTCGCGACCACCGCGACGCTCACCGCCATCGCACCGCAGGCCTCGGCCCCGGAGCCCGACGACCGGCCGACGACCGGCTCGCTCGAGGCGATCACCGCCGCGGCGGCCGCCGCCGTCGACGACCGCGACGGCAGCGCCTCGCGCAGCGGCGCCCGCGCGGGTGTCGCGCAGGCCTCGACCGTGAAGCAGACCGCGGGCGGCGCGACCGTCACGGTGTCGGACAAGGCGAAGATGTCGGTCGAGACGCTCGACCGGGGCGAGATCGAGGGCCCGCCGCCGGTGCTGCCGGGGTGCGAGGGCGTGGCCGCCGGGACCGGGTCCAACGGGCTGATCCCCTCCAGCGAGCTGTGCACGCTGTGGGACGGGCACACGCAGGTCCGCGCCGACGCCGCCGTGAAGCTCGCCGAGCTGAACGAGGCGTACAAGGCCGCGTGGGGCGAGTCGATGTGCATCACGGACGGCTTCCGCAGCTACTCGCAGCAGGTCGCGACCAAGGCCGCCAAGGGGTACCTGGCGGCCGCGCCCGGCACGTCGAACCACGGCTGGGGCCTCGCCGTCGACATCTGCCCCGAGACGTACTCCGGCTCGCGGTGGAACTGGCTCGCCGCGAACGCCCCGGCCTACGGCTGGGACAACCCCGACTGGGCCCGGCCCGGCGGCTCCAAGTACGAGCCGTGGCACTGGGAGTACACCGCGGGCGTCACGCAGATGGGCGGCTACTGACCGGACCCGCGAGCCGGCGCACCGCGTCGAGCACGTCCACGCCGTCGGGCGGCTCGGTGTCGAGGGCGCGGTGGATGGTCATGCCCTCCACGAACGCGTCGAGCACGCGGCTGGTCGCCGGGTCGAAGTGCCGGCCGAGCGCGGCGCGGCTGCGGCGCATCCAGTCGTTCGTCAGGTCGCGGAAGGCGGGGTCGCGCGCGGCGAGCGTGTAGAGCTCGTGCGACAGCACGAGGTCGCGCTGGGTGGCGAAGACGTCGAGCGTGATGAGCCGGACGACGGCGCGCAGCGCGGCGTCGCGGTCTTGCGCCTCGGCCATGCGGCGGTCGAACTGCGCGGAGGCCTCGCGGGTGAAGCGCCCGAACGCCTCGCGCAGCAGCTCGTCCCGCCCGGCGAAGTGGTACGTCATCGAGCCGAGCGGCACGTCCGCGGCCGCGGCGACGCGGCGCTGCGAGGTGCCCGCGACGCCGTGGGCGGCGACGACGTCGAGGCAGGCGTCGATGATGCGGTCGCGGCGGTCGGGGTCGTAGCGGCGCGGTCGGGTGCCGTCGGTCATGACCCCATGATGGCCTCCGGCCCGTAGAGCGCCCGGGCGTTCCCGGCGAGGACGGCCTCCACGTCCGGCCCGGACAGCCGCGACGTGCGGACGTAGTCGAACGCCCGCGCGTACTTCGCGCCCTGGAAGTACGGGTGGTCCGACCCGGCGAGGAGGCGGTCGGCCCCCAGCGTCTCGGCCGCCAGCGCGAGCGACGGCTCGTGGAAGTTGGCGGCGTCGAACCACATCCGCCGCAGGGCTCCGAGCGGCGACGACGGGAACGCGCCCCAGTCCTCGTAGTTGTCCTCGAGCCGTCGGGCGAGGAACGGGAGGTCGCCGGCGAGGTGCGCCACGTGCAGGCGCACCCGCGGGAACCGGCTCGGCACGTCGGCCTTGAGCAGGTGCAGCACCGCGATCGCGTCCTCCACCGGGGCGCCGTTGACCCAGGCCAGCCCGTGGCCGGTGATGAGGTCGGAGCGCGCGCCCGACCCCGTGGCGTGCAGGTTCACCACGGCACCGCGCTCGTCGAGGGCCGCCCAGACCGGGGCGAACCGCGGGTCGGCGAGCGAGAGCCCACCCGGCAGCACCGTCGGCAGCGAGAAGCCGACGAACCCCGGAGCGTCGGCGACCCGCGGGATCTCCTCGAGCGCCGCCGCGACGTGCGGCAGCGGCAGCGCCCCGTAGGCGAGGAACCGCCCGGGGTGGGCCGCCACCAGGCGCGCGTACTCGTCGTTGATCCACCGTGCGGCGTCGAGCGACGGCCCCGGCTCCCGGCCGGCGGGGGCCTGCGGCGTCACGGCGAGCACCTGCAGCTCCACGCCGGCGTCGTCCATCCCGCGCAGCCGCTCGGACAGGTCAGCGTCGGTGGAGTCGGCCCGCAGGTCCCGGGCGATGGCGGTCGTGGCCGGGTCCACGCCGATGCGCTCCAGCCGGTCCAGGTACGCGACCGGGTACACGTGGGCGTGCGTGTCGATCGCGGCGCTGCGGGGACTCGAGGTCGAGGGCGTCACGACACCTCCGGGTGCTCGTCGGGGACTCCCGCGACGCTCCCACCCGACGACGACGCGCGCACCCGGAGCGGTTCGGCCCGCGTCGCCCGCCCGGGCGTACAGTCGATCCCGGACCAGCCTGACCAGCGACGACGTCGACGGCGGAGGAGCCGATGGCCTTCACCCACCCCCGGGGCACGCCCGGTACGGGGAGCGCACCGACCGCGAGCTGCCCGTGATCCGCCTGACGCGGCGCTGACCGTCGTGGCCGCCGCCGACGAGGTGCCCGGGACGTCGGCACGCGCCGGCCGCCCGTGGCTGCGACGCGCGCTCCGAGCGGTGATCGCCGTCGTGCTCGGCGTGCTCCTCGCGCTGGGCTGGTACCAGGTGTCCGTGCAACCGGGAGCGGCGATGCTGCAGACGCTGTTCGACTCCGGGCCCGGCGTCACGCCGCCCCTGGACATCGAGGACGCGCGGGCGAACGTCGAGGACCCGCGCACCGTGCCGATCCCGACCCCGGACGCCCCCGACGCGAGCGCCGTCGTGTACGCGCCGCGCGCCGAGGGGCCGCACCCGGTGGTGGTGTGGGTGCACGGCGGCGGCTTCGTCTCGGGCTCGCCCGCCACCGTCGAGGACTTCTCCGTCCTGCTCGCGAGCCGCGGCTACACGGTCGTCAGCCTGGACTACACCCTGGCGCCGGAGGCCCGGTACCCCGTGCCGGTGCGGCAGGGCAACGCCGCGCTCGACGTCGTCCAGGAACGGATCGCGGACTTCGGCGGCGACCCCGCCCGCGTCGTCCTGGGCGGCGACTCCGCGGGCGCGCAGATCGCGAGCCAGCTGGCCGCCGTCCAGACCAACCCCGGCCTCGCGGCCGACCTCGACCTCACCCCGGGCGTGCCGCGCGACCGCCTGCGCGCCGTCGTCCTGTACTGCGGCGCGTACGACCTGGACACCCTGGGCGCCACGGGCTTCCCCGGGCTGCGCACCTTCCTCTGGGCATACACGGGGCACCGCGACTGGGCGGACGCGCCGTTCGCCGACCAGCTCTCCACCACGAAGCAGGCGACGGCGGACTACCCGCCCACGTACCTCACCGTCGGCGACGCGGACCCGTTCGAGAGCCAGGGGCGCGAGCTCGCCGCCGCGCTCCAGGGCCAGGGCGTCCCGACCGAGACCCTGTTCTGGGACGACGGCGAAGGTCTCCCCCACGAGTACCAGTTCCACTTCGACCGCCCGCAGGCCGCCCGGTCCTTCGGCGCCACGCTCGACTTCCTGGAGGACCGGACCGGATGACCGAGCCGGCACCGGACGCCGGGCGCGCACGACGCGTCGTCGGCTGGACCGCCCTGGCCCTGCTGACGGCGGCGGCGGCCGTCGTCGTCGTCGACGCCGTCGTCGTCTTCCTCGGGCACTGACGCGCACCGCCGCAGGGGCGTCGCGGTGGTCGGTCCCCCGCACCGGCCCTAGGGTGGCGAGCGCGATCCACACCCGTCGGGAGAGGGCGAGGCACGGTGACCGGTGACGACGGGGACGAGGCCGGGCAGGCGGCCCCGCCGGCGCGACGGTGGCCCCGGCACCTGCACCTGGGCCGGTTCTCGCTGCGGCGCAGGTCGCTCGAGGCCGAGCCGGTGGTGGACGCCGCGTCGGAGCGGCTGCAGGAGTTCCTGGTGCTGCTGGGCGGCGCGCTGCTCACCGTCGGGACGGCCGCCACGGACATCCAGCACACGCTCAAGCGCGTCGCCGTCGCGCTCGGGTCGCCGCAGACCACGCTGTTCGTCTTCCCGACGCTGATCCTCATCAAGATGCCGGGCGACACCGAGACGCGGTTCGACGTCGCGGAGTCCGCCGGCGGGGAGGTCCGCTTCGACCGTGCCGCGCAGGTCTACGCCGTCGTGGACGACGCCGTGGCGGGCCGCATCGACGCGTCGGAAGGGGCCGAGCGGTTGCAGCAGGTCCGCGACGCGCACCCCCGGTTCCCGGCCTGGGTGCGCACGGCCGGGCACGGGCTGGCGGCGGCGGGTCTCGGGCTGGTCCTGCTCGGCGGCAACCCCGTCAGCCTGCTGTACGCGTTCGTGCTCGGCGTGCTCGTCGGGGCCGTCAAGCTCACCGTGCGGCCCGGGACGTACGCCGCGACCCTGCTGCCCGTCGTCACCGCGTTCGTGCTGGCGCTGCTGGTGTTCGGGCTCGCGGACACGACGGTCGTGAGCGAGCCGCTGCAGGTGCTGGTGCCACCCCTGGTCACGCTGCTGCCCGGCGCCGCGCTCACCACCGGCGTGCAGGAGCTCGCCGCCGGCGACATGGTCGCCGGGTCCAGCCGGCTCGTCTCGGGCCTGGCGCAGCTGCTGTTCCTCGCGTTCGGGATCCTCGCGGCCCTGGCGATCACCGACGTGCCCAGCGCGGACGCGCTCGCCTCCTCCGCCACGACGCTCGGCGCCTTCCAGCCGTGGATCGGGGTGCTGCTCTTCTCGCTCGGCATCTTCCTGTACCACTGCGGGCCGCCCCGGTCGCTCTTCTTCCTCACCGTCGTCCTGCTGGTGGCGTACGGCGGGCAGGTCGTCGGCGCGACCGTCACGAGCGGCGTCTACAGCGGCTTCCTCGGCGCCGCCGCGCTGACGCTGTGCGCCTACCTCGTGCAGACCGTCAGGGGCGCGCCGCCCGCCGTCGTCTGCTTCCTCCCCGCGTTCTGGCTGCTCGTGCCCGGCGCCACCGGGCTGATCGGGCTCACCCAGACGGCGAGCGGCGACGCCGTCAGCTCCACGAGCCTGCCGACGATCGCGGGGTCGATCGTCGCCATCGCGCTCGGCGTGCTCGTCGGCACGGCGCTGTACCGGCAGATCTACACGATGGCGCCCGCGCGCTGGGGGCTGCGCCCGACGTGACGCACCCCGGGTCAGAGCAGCAGCAGGTTGAGGGCCGCGAGCGCCACGAGCACGGTGACCAGCCGCTCGAAGAGCTGCTGGTCCACGTGCCCGATGACGCGCCGGCCGATCCAGGTCCCGACGAGCACGACGGGCGCCAGGACGGCCCACAGCCCCACCGTGTCGGCGCCCACGATCCCGACGCCGACGGCCACCGGCAGCTTGATGACGTTCACCGTGAAGAAGAACCATGCCGTCGTGCCGAGGAAGCGCCACTTCTCGTAACGCGCGGCCAGCAGGTAGAGGCTCATCGGCGGGCCGCCGGCGTTCGCGACCATCGTCGTGAAGCCGGCGAGGCCGCCGTACCCGAGCGTCGCGGCGCGCGTGTCCACGCGCAGCCGGTCGCGCCACAGGTTGAGCACCAGCAGCGCCAGCAGGATGCCGCCGATCGTGCGGCGCATGACGTCGTCGCTGACCCACGTGAGGAACGCCGCGCCGAGCGCCACGCCGGCCAGCACCGGCGCGAGCAGGCGCCCGATCACCCGGAAGTCCGCGTACCTGCGGTACGCCCAGATGGCGACCAGGTCGCCCGTGATCAGGAGGAGCAGCACCGCGCCGGTGGACTCCTTGGCCGGGACGACCAGCGCCATCAGCGCCGCCGCGATCATCCCGAGGCCGCCCAGCGCCGTCTTCGAGAAGCCGACGAGCAGCGCGACGAGCACGACGACGGCCCACCCGGTCCACGGCAGGCCGGCGATCAGCGGGGCGGGTTCGAGCACCGGGGCAGCGTAGTCGCGGGCGGGCCGTCGTCGGGCGCGGGTCCGCGCGTCAGCTCGAGGCACGGAAGCTCAGCGCGCCGTGTCGGTCACCGTACCCGGTCGTAGACCGCGGCAACCTCGCCCTGTGCGCCCACGACCTGCGACGACAGGGTCCAGGTGGTGCCGGGCAGGCCGTCGTCGAACAGGCGCTCCCCGCCGCCCACGATCACCGGGGCGATCAGGAGGTACAGGCGGTCGACCAGGTCCGCGGCGAGCAGCGGCTTGATGACGCTTGGGCTGCTGTTGACCAGGACGTCGCCCTGGCCGACGTCCCGCAGGCCCCGCACGACGTCGGCCGCGGGTGCGTCCACCACGCGGGCGCGCGGCCACGGCGCTGACGTCAGCGTGCGCGACAGGACCACCTTCTCCGTGTCGACGAGCCACCGCGCGTACGCGCGGTCGCGCGGGTCGGCGGCCTCGTCCGCGGCCACGGGCGGCCAGTAGCCGAGGAAGCCCTCGGCGTTGACCCGGCCGAGCACGGCCGTCGTCGCGTCCGCGCACAGCCGGACCAGGTGGTCGCGCGCCGTGTCGGTGGCGACGTACGGCAGGAAGGCGCCGAAGTCGGCCGGCCCGCCGGGGCCGTGGTACCGACCGTCGAGGCTGAGGCTGAGGTTCGCGGCCACGGTACGGCCGGTCTGCTGCGTCATGGTGTCTCCGTCGGTCTCGTCGGGTGCCGTCCGTCGGCACTCACCCCGGGGACGGAGCGGCGGACGGGTCCTCGACATCCGCCTGCGGCGACGACGCCGGCCACGGTCCTCGGGTCCCGCGCTCAGGCCCCCGCGACCACCCGCTCGGGCTCGCCGGTCCGCGTGGCGACACCGTCGTACCGGCCCTCGACGACGTCCGCGACGCGCACGGGCTCGCCGAGGGTCGCCGACAGGTAGACCGCGCGGACGGTGGCGAGCGCCCGCAGCCCGTCGTCGAGCGTCACCCACGGCGCGCGGCCCTCGCGGACCGCCGCGACGACGTCGGCCCACTGGGCGCCGTGCGAGCTGCCGTACTGCGCGACGTGCGACTCCTGCGGGTCCAGTGCGCCGCGGGCGCCGCCGGACGCGGCGGCGACCTGGTTGGCCGACCAGTCGCCGCCCTCGGCGTCGCGGGCGTGGAAGTAGGTGAGCTCGTCCGCCTCGATGACGGCGGACCCGTCCGTGCCGTGCACCTGGAGACGCACCCCCAGGTCGGGGTACACCGTGGTGGAGGCGTGCAGCGTGGCGAGCGCGCCGGAGGCGAACCGGACGATCGCGACCGCCACGTCCTCGACCTCGATGCGCTCGTGGCCGAGCCGCGCGGTGTAGGCGACGACCTCGACCGGCTCGCCCAGGTACCAGAGCAGCAGGTCGAGGGTGTGCACGCCCTGGTTCATGAGCGCGCCGCCGCCGTCGAGGGCCCAGGTGCCGCGCCAGGCGCCGGAGTCGTAGTACTCCTGCGTGCGGTACCAGTCGACGTTCGCGACGGCGGAGGTCACACGGCCGAGGCGGCCCGCGTCGAGCGCACGCCGCACGGCGAGCGCGGACTCGTCGTGCCGGTGCTGGGAGATCACGGCGACGACCTGCTCGGGCCGCGCGGCCGCGGCGTCCCGCAGCCGGCGGGCGGGCTCGATCGCGACGTCGAGCGGCTTCTCGACGACGACGTGCGCCCCGGCCTCGAGCGCCTCCAGCGCGAGGTGGGCGTGCTCGCCGCTGGGCGTGCAGACGCTCACGACGTCGAGGCCGCCGGCGGCGAGGGCCTCCCCGAGGGCGGCGTGCGCGGCGGGGGCCGGCCGGCCGGCCGCCACCAGCTGCGCGGACACCGCGGCGGTGCGGTCGGCGTGCGGGTCGACGAGGGCGACGACGTCGAGGTCGGGGTTCGCGGCGGCGACCTCCGCGTGCAGGCGGCCGATGACGCCGCAGCCGACGATGGCGAGGCGCAGCGGTGCGCCGGTGCTTGCTGTCATGCCGGCGATGGTAGGCATCCGATCGCCCCGGTGAACAGAGGTCTTGACTAATTAACACTCATGGTTTTAATGTCTCGACCGCCGGCTCGGTCCCACCACCCGAGCCCCGACCCGAGGAGTTTCAATGAGGAAACTGTCGCTGCGGCTCGCCGTCGCAGTCGGAACGACCGGAGCCCTCGTCGCGCTGACGGCGTGCTCCAACGGCGGCGGGACCGCCGGGGGCCAGGACGCCGCGCTCGACCCCGAGGCCGACGTCACGATCTCCGTGGGCGACCAGCCCACGGCGGACAAGCCCGAGGAGCAGGCCGCCTTCCAGGAGCGGATCGACGAGTTCGAGGCCGAGAACCCGAACATCACCATCGAGCCCTCCACCGAGGTGTGGGACGCCCAGACGTTCCAGGCCAAGCTCGCCGGCGGCACCCTGCCCACCGTCATGGGCGTCTCGCTCACCTACAGCCACGAGCTCATCCAGGACGGGCAGCTGCCCGACATGACGCCGTACCTCGAAGAGCTCGACATGATCGACGACCTCAACCCGCTCGCCCTCGACAAGGTCAAGGACGACGAGGGGCACATCTACACGATCCCCACCGGCCTGTTCTCCGTGGGCCTGGCCTACAACCGCGACGTCTTCGAGCAGGCGGGCCTCGACCCCGACAAGCCGCCGGCCGACTGGGACGAGGTGCGCGAGTACGCCAGGACCATCGCCGAGAAGGTGCCCGGGGTCGCCGGCTACGCCCAGATGACGACCAACAACACGGGCGGCTGGATGCTCACGACGATGACCTACAGCAAGGGCGGGGAGGTCCAGGACGCCGGCGGCACGAAGGCGACCATGGGCGATGCCACCGCCGACTCGCTCCAGGCGCTGCACGACATGCGCTGGGTGGACGACTCGATGGGCAAGGAGTTCCTCTACGACCAGGAGTCCGTCCGCCAGGCGTTCGCGGCGGGGAAGATCGGCATGG
>NZ_JBHXAW010000176.1:0-9479 GCF_042726645.1 Isoptericola sp. NPDC060257 | reverse complement strand
GAGATAGTCGGCATCCTTGCGGTCCTGCAGGCGGAAGAGGTTGGGGCCGTACTCGGTCCAGCGGCCGGTGGCCTCGTAGGGCTCCCGCGGCAGCAGGGCCGGGAAGTGCACCTCCTGCGCGCCGATCGCGTCCATCTCCTCGCGGACGACGGCCTCGATCTTCGCCAGCACGCGCAGGCCGAGCGGCAGCCACGAGTAGATGCCGGGGGCGGCGCGGCGGATGTAGCCGGCGCGCACCAGCAGGCGGTGGCTCGCGACCTCCGCGTCGGCCGGGTCCTCGCGCAGGGTGCGGACGAAGAGCTGGGACAGGCGGAGCAGGTCGCCCTGGGGCTGACGGGCGGACACGATCGACATGGGGGCAAGCCTAGCGGCGCGCCGGGGCTCCCCCGGTCGCCCGGACCCCCGGTCCCGCGCCGGCCCCTTCCCCTGGTCGGCGTCGGGCCCGGCTGGCAGCATGGCCGCATGCCCGAGCTTCCCGAGGTGCAGGCGCTGGCGGAGTTCCTCGACGCTCGTACGTCCGGACACCGCGTCGTCGCGGCCGACGTCGCGGCCATCGCCGCGCTCAAGACCTTCGACCCGCCGGTGACGGCGCTCGTCGGGCAGGAGGTCCGCGGCGTCACGCGCCACGGCAAGTGGCTCGATCTCACGGCCGGCCCGGACGGCGACGAGGTGCACCTGCTGTTCCACCTGTCGCGCGGCGGGTGGGTGCGCTGGTCGGACCAGGCGCCCACGACGCCGGTCCGCCCGCGGATGGGCGGCTCGTCGCGCGGGGCGGCGCTGGCACTGCGGGTGCGGCTCGACGACGGCGCGGGCTTCGACCTCACCGAGGCGGGCACCCGCAAGCGACTGGCGGTGCACGTGGTGCGCGACCCGCAGGAGGTGGAGCAGGTCGCCACGCTCGGTGTCGACCCGCTCTCGGGCGACTTCACCCCGGAGGCGCTCGCCGCGCTGATGCAGGAGCGGAACCAGCAGGTCAAGGGCCTGCTGCGCGACCAGCGCGCGATCGCGGGCATCGGCAACGCCTACTCCGACGAGATCCTGCACGTCGCGAAGGTCTCGCCGTTCAAGCTCACGCGGTCGTTCACCCCGGAGGAGGTCACGGCGCTGCACGACGCCGTCGTGACCACCGTGCGCGACGCGGTCGCGGCGTCGTCGGGCAAGCCCGCGAAGGAGCTCAAGGACGCCAAGCGCCGCGGGATGCGCGTGCACGGCCGCACGGGCGAGGCGTGCCCCGTCTGCGGCGACGTCGTGCGCGAGGTGAGCTTCGCCGACCGTTCGCTGCAGTACTGCGCCACCTGCCAGACCGGCGGGCAGGTGCTCGCCGACCGGCGGATGTCGAGGCTGCTGAAGTAGCCGGTCAGCCCGCCGCGACGGCGTCGCGCGAGGCGACGAAGGCGTCGACGCACGCGCGGACCTGCTCGGGCGTGTGCGCGGCGGACAGCTGCACGCGGATGCGTGCCTCGCCGCGCGGCACGACCGGGAACGAGAAGGCCGTGACGTACACGCCGCGCTCCCCCATCGCCGCCGCCGTCCTCGCCGCGAGCACGGCGTCGCCGAACATCACGGGCACGATCGGGTGCTCGCCGGGCAGCAGGTCGAAGCCCGCCTCGGTCATGAGCCGGCGGAACAGGGCGGCGTTCTCGGTCAGGCGGGCGCGCAGGTCCCCCGACCCCTCCACGAGGTCGAGCGCCGTGAGGGTGCCCGCCACGATCGTCGGCGCGAGCGTGTTCGAGAACAGGTACGGGCGGGCGCGCTGGCGCAGCAGGTCGACGATCTCCTGGTGCGCCGCGACGTAGCCGCCGGACGCGCCGCCGAGGGCCTTGCCGAACGTGCCCGTGAGGATGTCCACGCGGTCGGCGACGCCGAGCAGCTCCGGCGTCCCGCGGCCGTGCTCCCCCATGAACCCCACCGCGTGCGAGTCGTCCACCAGGACGAGCGCGGAGTACCGGTCGGCCAGGTCGCAGATCTCCCGCAGCGGCGCCAGGTAGCCGTCCATCGAGAAGACGCCGTCCGTGACGATCACGACGTGGCGGGCGCCGCCGTCGCGCGCCGCGCGCAGCTGGTCCTCGAGGTCGGCCATGTCCCGGTTGCGGTAGCGGAACCGGGCGGCCTTCGACAGGCGGATGCCGTCGATGAGCGAGGCGTGGTTGAGGGCGTCGGACACGATCGCGTCGTCCGCGCCGAACAGCGTCTCGAACACGCCCCCGTTGGCGTCGAAGCACGAGGAGAACAGGATCGAGTCGTCGGTGCCGAGGAAGCCCGCCAGGCGCTGCTCCAGGGCGCGGTGCTGGTCCTGCGTGCCGCAGATGAACCGCACGCTCGCCAGCCCGTAGCCCCACGTGTCGAGGGCGTGCCGGGCCGCCGCGACGATGCGCGGGTCGTCGGCCAGCCCGAGGTAGTTGTTGGCGCAGAAGTTCAGCAGCTCGGCGCCGTCGGCGCGGATGCGCGCGCCCTGCGGGCCGGAGATGCCGCGCTCGTGCTTGGTGAGGCCCGCGCTCTCGATCTCGGCGAGCTGGCCCGCCAGGTGCTCCCGGAACGTCCCGTACATCGCTACGCCTTCCCCTCGTCGAGCTGCGCGTCGTGCTGCGCGCCCTGCTCGTCTCCCCAGTCCGTCCAGTCGAGCACGACCTTGCCGCCGTGCGCCGAGGCCGCGGCCTCGAAACCTTCGCGCCAGCGGCTCGCGGGGAGCCGGTCGGTCACGACCGACGCGATCGCCGCCCGCAGCGTGGCGCTGGTGCGCAGCATCGCGTCCATGGCCTGCCAGGTCTCGAACATCTCCCGGCCGTAGATGCCCTTGAGGGTGAGCATGTGGGTCACGACCGTGCCCCAGTCGACGGCGATCGGCCCCGACGGCAGCCCGAGCATCGCGATCCGCCCGCCGTGGTTCATGTTCGCGATCATCTCGGGCAGCGCGCTCGGGGCGCCGCTCATCTCGAAGCCGACGTCGAACCCCTCGCGCAGGCCGAGCTCGCGCTGGGCGTCGGCGACCCGCGCCGTGCGCACGTCGAGCGCGGCGTCCGCGCCCATGGCCTCGGCCATCGCGAGCCGGGCCGGGCTGACGTCCGTGCCCACCACGAGGTGGGCGCCGGCGTGCCGCGCGACGGCGATCGCCATGAGCCCGATGGGCCCGCACCCGGACACGAGCACGTCCTCCCCGATCACCGGGAACGCGAGCGCCGTGTGCACCGCGTTGCCGAGCGGGTCGAAGATCGCCGCGACGTCCAGGTCGACCTCGGCGTGGTGCACCCACACGTTGGTGGCGGGCAGCACGACGTACTCCGCGAACGCGCCGTCGCGGTGCAGCCCGAGGCCCTGGGTGCGGATGCACATCTGGCGCCGCCCGGCGCGGCAGTTGCGGCACGTGCCGCAGACGATGTGGCCCTCGCCGGAGACGAGGTCGCCCACGACGACGTCGTGCACCATCTCGCCGACCGCGACGACCTCGCCGACGAACTCGTGGCCCGGCACCAGCGGCGCCGCGATGGTCGAGGCGGCCCAGTCGTCCCAGCGGTCGATGTGCAGGTCGGTACCGCAGATGCCGGTGCGCAGCACACGGATCTTCACGTCGCCGATGCCGGCCTCCGGCTCGGGACGCTCCACCAGCTCCAGCCCGGGGCCCGGCCCCGGCTTGTACAGCGCCCTCACGCGGCACCCACCCGCGCCTCGGACACCCGTGCACCCCACGTCGCATGCGTCGTCACGCCGCGTACCATCTCACGATCCGGACGGATCCGGTAACGCCGGCACGTCAGAACAGCACCGTCGTGAACGTGCCGACCTGCTCGAAGCCCACGCGCCGGTACGTGGCGAGCGCCGGCGCGTTGAATGCGTTGACGTACAGGGAGACCACGGGAGCCACCTCGCGCCGCGTCGCGACGACGACGGCGGCCATACCGGGCGCGGCCAGGCCGCGGCCGCGCCGCAGCGGGTCGACCCACACGCCCTGCACCTGCGCGACCCCGCCCGCGACCGCGCCCAGCTCGGCCTTGAAGGCGACGAAGGGCCCCGGCCCGGTGCCCGCGTCCGGGGCCGAGCCGGGTGCCTCCATGCGCACGAACGACCGTCCCTCGGCCACGAGGGAGCGCACCCGCAGGGCGTACGCGCTGCCGGGGGACGCGGCCGGCGCGTACCCGACCTCCTCCGCGAACATGCGTACGCAGGCGGGCAGCACGGCGTCCACCTCGCCGAGGGTGGAACGGCGCACCAGCGCGTCGGGCTCGACGTCCGGGTCGCGGGCGATCGCCAGCGACGGCTGGTCGGCGCGCACCTCGCGCGCCGGGGGCCAGCGGGGCGCGAGCAGGTCCCACAACGCGAGGGCCGCCGTCCGGTCCCCCACGATCGACGACGATCGCCGGCCCTGCGCGCGGGCCGTCGCGGCGAACGCGGCGACGGCGTCGTCCGCGTCGCGACCCACGAGGTCCGGGGACAGCACGGGGACGAGGTTCGCCCCGGACCAGCAGACCGCGACGAGCGGGCCCGTGGCGGGGAAGCCCCACGCCTGCCCGCCGGCGGCGGCGAAGCCCGCCACCGCCGCCACCTCGAGCCGCGCCGCGGCGAGCACCGACGTCACCGGGTCGCGGGCGCACAGGGCGCGCGCCTCGACGAGGTCCTCCTGGCCGAGGACGCGGGCCCGGGGTCGCCGCGCGTCGAGGCCGCGCGCGTCGCCGCGCGCCCGCACCGCCGGTCGCCAGCCGCCCATCACGCCCCCTTCGCCGTCGCGGCCCCTCCGCCATCGTCCCCGATGCGGCCTCTCGGTGCGGCCCCTCGGGCCGAACCGTCAGCCGACCGTGACCTCGGGGGCCCCGGCCTGGGCCTCGTTCTCGGGGGTCGGCATCGTCTCGGCGATGCGCATCGCCTCCTCGATGAGGGTCTCGACGATCATCGCCTCCGGGACGGTCTTGATGACCTCGCCCTTGACGAAGATCTGGCCCTTGCCGTTGCCCGACGCGACGCCGAGGTCGGCCTCGCGCGCCTCCCCCGGACCGTTGACCACGCAGCCCATGACCGCGACGCGCAGCGGGACCGTCATGCCCTCCAGGCCGGCGGTGACCTTCTCCGCGAGCGTGTAGACGTCCACCTGGGCACGGCCGCACGACGGGCAGGAGACGATCTCGAGCTTGCGGGGCCGCAGGTTCAGCGCCTGCAGGATCTGCGTGCCGACCTTGACCTCCTCGACCGGAGGCGCGGACAGCGACACCCGGATCGTGTCGCCGATGCCCTGGCTCAGCAGCGCGCCGAACGCGGTGGCCGACTTGATCGTGCCCTGGAACGCGGGGCCCGCCTCGGTGACGCCGAGGTGCAGGGGCCAGTCGCCGCGCTGGGCGAGCAGCTCGTAGGCGCGCACCATGACCACCGGGTCGTTGTGCTTGACGGAGATCTTGAAGTCGTGGAAGCCGTGCTCCTCGAACAGCGAGGCCTCCCACACGGCGGACTCCACCAGGGCCTCCGCGGTGGGCTTGCCGTACTTCTCCAGGAGACGCTTGTCGAGCGAGCCGGCGTTGACGCCGATCCGCAGCGAGACCCCGGCGTCGGAGGCCGCCTTCGCGATCTCCTTGACCTGGTCGTCGAACTTCCGGATGTTGCCCGGGTTCACGCGCACGGCGGCACAGCCGGCGTCGATCGCGGCGAACACGTACTTGGGCTGGAAGTGGATGTCCGCGATGACGGGGATCTGCGACTTCTTCGCGATGGCGGGCAGGGCCTCCGCGTCGTCGATGGTCGGGACGGCCACGCGCACGATGTCGCAGCCCGCGGCCGTCAGCTCGGCGATCTGCTGCAGCGTCGCGTTGATGTCCGTGGTCGGGGTCGTCGTCATCGACTGGATGCTGATCGGCGCGTCGCCGCCGACGGCCACCTTGCCCACCTGGATCTTGCGGGACTTGCGGCGCGGGGCCAGCGTGGGCGCGGGCGGGGTAGGCATGCCGAGATTGATCGCAGTCACGGTGCCAGTATCGCGCTTCCTGGGCCAGGTCACGCACACGGGACGTCCTCGCGCCCGGCCGTCCACCGCGCTGTGCCACTCTCGTCGCACGTTCTTCACGCGGGGGAGCCCTGCCCGCCCCGGTCCCGATGCTCCCCACCGGCGACGACATCGTCCCGGCGTCCGAGGACGGCTCGACGGCGACGGCGAGGGGCGTCAGCCCAGACGGACCGGGTCCACCAGGTCCGCGACGATGAGGATCGCTCCCGTGCCCACGAGCACGACGAACATCACGTAGGCCACCGGCATCATCCGCGCGACGTCGGCCGGGCCTGGTCGCGGGAGCCCGCGCAGCCGCGCGACCGTACGCTTGGCGCCCTCGTACAGGGCGTTGACGACGTGCCCGCCGTCCAACGGCAGCAGCGGGATGAGGTTGAAGACGAAGAGCGCCACGTTGAGCGCGGCCAGCAGGCTCAGGAGGAACTGCAGCGTGCTGATCACGGGCGCGTCCGCGGCGACGGCGTCCACGGCCATCCGGCCGACCCCGACGACCGACACGACGGAGTCCTGCGACCGCGGCTCGTCGGTGAACGCCTGCACCGCCGCGTCGCCGATGCGCACCGGGAGCGTGACGATCTTGCCCGCCGTGCCCGAGACCTGCTGCCAGACCGCCTCCGGGACGGTCGAGACCGGCAGCGGCTCGTACTCCTGGGTCGGCGTGACGCCCAGGAACCCCGCCGTCTCGGTGACCGGCTGCCCGTCGGCGCCGACCTTCGCGGTGCCGTCGGCCTCGACCACGGGGACCTGCCGGTCCGACGTCGTCACGGTCAGCGGGACCTCGGCGCCGTCGCGCAGCACCACCACCGGGACCTGCTGGTCGGGGGCGTCCGCGATGGCCCCGGAGAGCTGGTCCCACGACGTCACGGCCGTGCCGTCCCACTCGACGATCTCGTCGCCCGGCTGCAGGCCTGCCGCGGCCGCCGGCGAGGGCGCGGCGCCGTCCCCGCACACGGGCGCCCCGTCCGCCGTGGTCGACGTGGGCGTGCACTCGCTCACCGCGCCGACGGTCGTGGTCACGGTCGGCGCCCCGATGCCCACGAGCACGACGAACGTGAGCACCACCGCGATGAGGAGGTTCATCACCGGGCCGCCCAGCATGACGACGAGCTTCTTGGGCGTGGACAGGTGGTAGAAGGCGCGGTGCTCCTCGCCGGGGAGGATCTCGCTCACGGAGGCGTCGCGCGCGTCCGCGATCGCCTGCCCGAAGAACCCCCCGCGGCGGCGGGTGCCCTCGGGCGCGGGCGGCATCATGCCCACCATCCGCACGTAGCCGCCCAGCGGGATGGCCTTGACCCCGTACTCCGTCTCCCCCTTGGTGCGCGACCACAGCGTGGGGCCGAAGCCCACCATGTACTGGCTCACCCGGACGCCGAACTTCTTCGCGGGGACCATGTGGCCCACCTCGTGCAGGCCGATGGAGAGGGCGAGGCCCACCACCATCACCGCGATGCCGACCACCCAGGAGAGAACGTCCACGGCCTCGAGCCTAGGACACCCGGGGCGACCCGCCGCACGCCCCTGCCACGCGCGCGTGGAGGGTTCGTCAGGACCGCGCGAGGATCTCGTCGGCGCGTGCCCGCGCCCAGCGCTCGGCGCCCTCGACGGCGTCGAGGGTGACGTCGGCGGCGGCCGCCCCGTCGTGCTCGGCCAGCACCCGCTCCACGGTCTCGACGATGTCGAGGAAGCCGATGCGCCCGGCGAGGAAGGCGGCGACGCCCTGCTCGTTCGCGGCGTTGTAGACCGCGGGGTGCGTGGCGGACGCCGCGACGGCCGCGCGGGCCAGCCCGACGGCGGGGAACGTCGTCTCGTCGAGGGGCTCGAACGTCCACGACGCCGCCCGGGTCCAGTCGCAGGCCGGCGAGACGACGTCGAGCCGCTCCGGCCACGACAGGCCGAGCGCGATGGGCAGCCGCATGTCGGGCGGGGAGGCCTGCGCGAGCGTGGAGCCGTCGTGGAACTCGACCATCGAGTGCACGACCGACTGCGGGTGCACCACCACGGTGATGTCCTCCGCCGGCACGTCGAACAGCAGGTGCGCCTCGATGAGCTCGAGGCCCTTGTTCATCAGCGAGGCGGAGTTCACCGTCACCACGGGCCCCATGGCCCAGGTGGGGTGGGCGAGAGCCTCGTCGACCGTGACCTTCTTGATGTCGTCGCGGCTGCGGCCGCGGAACGGCCCGCCGGAGGCCGTGAGGACCAGCCGTCGCACCTCGTCGCGCGCGCCCCCGCGCAGCGCCTGGGCGATCGCCGAGTGCTCGGAGTCCACCGGCACGATCTGCCCGGGCGCGGCCGCGGCCTTGACCAGCGAGCCGCCCACCACGAGCGACTCCTTGTTCGCCAGCGCCAGCGTCGAGCCGCCTGCGAGCGCCGCGAGCGTGGGCCGCAGGCCCACCGCCCCGGTGATGCCGTTGAGGACGACGTCGCTGCCGCGACCCGCGAGCTCGGTCGCCGCGTCGGGCCCGGCGAGCACCTCGACGTCCTCCGCCGCGGCGCCGAGCCGCTCGACCAGGGTGGCCCGCAGGTCGTCCGCACGGGCGGCGTCCGCGACGGCCACCGCGCGCGCCCCCACCGTCGCGACCTGCTGCGCGAGCAGCGCGACGTCGGACCCGCCCGCGCTCAGCGCCTCGACCCGGAACCGTCCGGGGTGGGCACGCACGACGTCGATCGCCTGGGTACCGATCGAGCCGGTGGAGCCGAGGAGGGTGACGGTGCGGGTGTGCTGGTCGGGCATCTGCTCGGTCCTGTGGTCGGGCGTGCGGTCGGGCATGCGATCGGGCATGGCGCCCATCATCCCAGGCGTTCTCGCGCCTCTTCCGCCCCGTCGCCCGAGCAGCCGACACGCCGCGGAACGGCGCGGAATTCACCCGCTCCGGTGCTTGACTTCCGGACAGGACCCCCACTCGCCCGGTCGCGGTGGGGTGTGACGCCGGTTACGTTCGCATCCATGCGTACTTATCGCGTGATAGTCGGCAAGCGCGCCATGGCCGCCCTTGCCGGGATCGCCACCCTCGTCACCGGGGCGGTCGTCGGGCTGGCGACACCCGCCGCCGCGGACGGCGACGGCGAGACCCACCGCATCTTCGCGACCCGCGAGGGCCTGGTGGGCAAGCACACCGCGAACGGCCACAAGATCTCCACGCGGGACCACTTCGTCGCCCTGCCCTCGCGCCGGGCCCTGTCCGCGGACGGCGACGGCGCGTTCAGCGTCCGGGCGTGCCGGGCCGACAGCACGCGGTGCGAGTACGCGCCGGTGTGGGACGTCGGGCCGTGGAACACCACCGACGACTACTGGAGCTCCACCCGGCACGCCGCCCGGGACCTGCCGCGGGGCACCCCGCAGGCCTCCGCGGCCTACCGGCTCGGCCACCACGGCGGCAAGGACCTCTTCGGGCGCACCGTGACCAACCCGGCGGGCATCGACCTGGCGGACGGCACCTACCGGGACAGCCTGGGCCTGCGCTCCAACGCCTGGATCGACGTGACCTACCTGTGGCAGGGG
>NZ_JBHXAW010000175.1:0-9480 GCF_042726645.1 Isoptericola sp. NPDC060257 | reverse complement strand
CCTTCCGAGGCCTCGGAAGGTGCACCGCCGCCTGAGCGGCGTCAGCGGCGGCTCAGGCGCGGGCGAACGTCCCGGCGAACGCCGTCCAGGACTCGGGGGCGAGGCGCACGCGGGTGGTGCCGCCCTCGCCGGCGGTCGCGGCGGAGGCGACGTCGACCGTGGACCAGCAGGCCTCGGCGACCTTCGCGGCGTGCTCCGGGCCCTCGACGGCGGGCTCGTGGTCCGCCACCATCTGCCAGCCCTCGGTGAGGCCGAGCGCGGCGCCGACGTGGGCCAGCTCCACCTCGACCACCCGGTCGGACCGGTTGGTGAGGAACAGGCCGAGCGAGCCGTCGTCGTCCACCGTCGCGGCGGCGGTGACGACCGGCGCGGCGCCGTGCTGCGCGGTGTCGTACGTCGGCGCGTCCACGCGCACGTCGAGCGCCGTGCCGCGGGCGAGGCGCGACGTCGTCGCGAACGGGTGGAACGTGGGCTGGCGCCACGCCTCGCCGCCCGGCGCGGTCATGATCGGCGCGATGACGTTGACGAGCTGCGCGAGGCACGCGACGGGCACGCGGTCGGCGTGGTTGAGCAGGGTGACCATGAGGTCGCCCACCACGACGGCGTCGAGGCCGGAGTAGACGTCCTCGATGATGCGCGGGGCGTCGCGCTGGATCGGCAGGTTCTCCTCGCCGCCGAAGCGGGTGGTGTTGTACCAGACGTTCCACTCGTCGAAGCTGATGGTGATGGCCTTGTCGCTGCGCCGCTCGGCGCCGACGGCGTCCGCCGAGGCGACGACCCGGTCGATGAACCGGTCCATGGCGGTGCCCGACGCGAGGAAGGACGCGCGGTCGCCGTCGATCTCCTCGTAGTAGGCGTGCATGGAGATGTGGTCCACCAGGTCGTACGTGTACGACAGGACGGTGCGCTCCCACTCGCCGAACGTCGGCATCTGCATGGACGACGAGCCGCACACGATCAGCGAGATCGACGGGTCGACGAGCTTCATCGCCTTGCCGGCCTCGGCGGCGAGCTTGCCGTACTCGTGAGCGTCCTTCTGCCCGATCTGCCACGGGCCGTCCATCTCGTTGCCGAGGCACCACAGCGTCACGCCGTAGGGCTTCTCGCGGCCGTTGGCGATGCGCAGGTCGGCCCACCGGGTGCCGGCCTCGCCGTTGCAGTACTCGACCAGGGCGGCCGCGGCGTCGACGCCGCGGGTGCCGAGGTTGACCGCCATCATCGGCTCGACCCCCTCGCGCTCGGCCCACTGCAGGAACTCGTCGGTGCCGACGAGGTTCGGCTCGACGGTGCGCCAGGCGAGGTCGAGGAACGGCTTGCGCTGCTCGACCGGGCCGACGGCGTCCTCCCACACGTAGTTCGAGACGAAGTTGCCGCCGGGGTAGCGCACCATCGGCACGCCCAGCTCGTGGACCAGGTCCGCGACGTCGCGGCGGAAGCCGTGCTCGTCCGCGGCGGGGTGACCCGGCTCGTAGATGCCGGTGTACACGGCACGGCCGAGGTGCTCGACGAACGAGCCGAACAGGCGTCGGTCGACGGCGCCGCGGCGGAAGTCGGGGTGCAGGGTGACGCGGGCGCCTGCGGCGGCGCCGGGGGCGTGGTCGGGAGCGGCGGGGGCGGGGCGGGCATCGGTGTGGGGAGCCGTCATGGGTCTCACGTTCCTCGTCGAAGTGGGCGATGGTGAAGCCACCGTGTACAACGATGTAGAGTCAACCACGGTCGCCGCGCGCGGCACCAATCGGCCCAGGAGGATCTGGGTCCGGACGACTCGAGGAGGAATCGGCATGCGCAGAGGCTTGCGACGCGCCGTGGCGGCGACGGTCGCCGGTCTGGCCGGCCTGTCGCTCGCGGCGTGCGCGCCCGGCGACGACGCCGGCCCGGCGAACCACACGAGCTGCACCAACGAGATCACCAAGCCCGACGCCACCCGCGTCACCCTCTGGGCCTGGTACCCCGCCGTCGAGCAGATCGTGGACACGTTCAACGACCAGCACGACGACGTCCAGATCTGCTGGACCAACGCGGGCCAGGGCGCCGACGAGTACGGCAAGTTCTCCACCGCCCTCGAGGCGGGGACCGGCGCGCCCGACGTCATCCAGCTCGAGTCCGAGATCCTGCCGACCTACACGATCCTCGACGGGCTCGCCGACCTCGCGCCGTACGGCGCGGCCGAGCTCGAGGACCAGTTCCCGGCGGGCGCCTGGTCCGACGTCTCCTCCGGGGACTCGGTGTTCGCCGTCCCCGTCGACGGCGGCCCCGTCGGCATGCTCTACCGGGCCGACATCTTCGAGACGTACGGCGTCGAGCCGCCCACCACCTGGGACCAGTTCGCCCAGGCCGCGCAGGACCTGCGCGACGCCGGCTACGACGGCTACATCACCAACTACGCCACGAACGGCGGCGCGTTCAACTACGCGCTGTTCGCGCAGGCCGGCTGGGCACCGTTCGCCTACGACCCGGCACAGCGCGACCAGATCGGCATCGCCGTCGACACGCCCGAGGCGCGCCACGTCCTGTCCTACTGGGAGGACCTCATCGACCGCGGCCTCGTGTCGAGCGACGACGCCTTCACCAGCGACTACAACACGTCCCTGGTGGACGGCACCTACGCCGTCTACATCGCCGCCGCGTGGGGCCCGGGCTACCTCGAGGGGCTGTCGGACGCCGACTCCGGCGCCGAGTGGAAGGCCGCGCCGCTGCCGCAGTGGGACCCGGCGAACCCGGTCCAGGTGAACCAGGGCGGCTCGGCGCTCGCGGTCACCTCCCAGGCCACGGACCCCGAGGCGGCCGCCACCGTCGCGATGGAGCTGTTCGACGACGAGGAGACGTGGAAGATCGGCGTCGAGGACGCCGGCCTGTTCCCGCTGTGGAACCTCGCGCTCGACGCGCCGTGGTTCACCGACCGCCGCTACCCGTTCTTCGGCGGCCAGCAGGTCAACCGCGACGTCTTCCTCGACGCGGCGGCCCGGTACCCGGGCTTCACGTTCAGCCCGTTCCAGGTGTACGCGTACGACCGCCAGACCATGGCCCTCTACGACATGGTCGAGGGCGACTCGACCGCCGCCGACGCGCTGGCGACCATCCAGGACAGCCTGGTGCGCTACGCCGAGCAGCAGGGGTTCACGGTCCGATGACGCGCACAGGATCGACAAGCACAGGGTCGACAAGCACCGCACCGACCGGAGGGGGCTCCGTGACGACCTCGACGACTTCCGCCGCGCCGGCGACGGCGCAGCGCGTCCGCGCCGCGGGCGGACGACGCGGGCAGAGCCTGCTCGACACGAAGCGGCAGTGGTGGGGCTGGTTGTTCCTCGCCCCGTTCACGGTCGTGTTCGTGCTGTTCCTGCTGGTGCCGCTCGGGTACGCCTTCTGGCTCAGCCTGCACACCAAGGGCATCGCGACCGGGGGCGAGAGCGTCTTCACCGGCGTGGCCAACTACGTGCGCGTGTTCACCGACGCGGACTTCCTGTCCGGCATGGCGCGGGTGGGCCGGTTCGTGCTCGTCATGGTGCCGATCCAGATCGGCCTCGCCGTGGCGATCGCGCTCGTGCTCGACACGCTGGCCACCCGCCTGTCGAAGGCGTCGCGGCTGCTCGTCTTCGTGCCGTACGCCATCCCCGCCGTCATCGGCGCGCTCATGTGGGGCTTCCTGTACAGCCCGCGGTTCGGCCCCGCGAACGACGTCTTCGGGCTCTTCGGCCTGGCTGCGCCCGACTTCCTCAGCCGCGACCTCGTGTTCGGCTCGCTGGTCAACATCGTGACCTGGCAGTGGGTGGGCTACTACATGATCATCGTCTACGCCGCGCTGCGGGCGATCGACCCGTCGGTGTACGAGGCCGCCAGGCTCGACGGCGCCGGGAACTGGGCGATCGCGTTCCGGATCAAGATCCCGATGATCGCCTCGTCGATGGTGATGATCGTGGTGTTCGCGCTCATCGGCACCCTGCAGTTCTTCACCGAGCCGACGGTGCTGCGGTCGGTCGCGCAGGGCGCGATCCCCACCACCTACACCCCGAACATGTACGCGTACTCGATGGCGTTCTCCTACAGCCAGTTCAACTACGCCTCCACGATCGCGTTCGCGCTGGGGATCCTCGTGTTCATCGGGTCGTACGTCTTCCTGTACGCCACCCGCAAGCAGAGCGGACTGAAGTGATGACGACCGTGACGACGCAGCAGACCCCCGCGCGCCGGCCGCGACAGCGCCGGGTCGGCTCCCACGTGTTCCTGCTCCTCGCGGTGCTCTACTTCGTCGTGCCGCTGTGGTGGCTCGTCGTCGGGTCCACGAAGTCGAACAGCGGCCTGTTCGTGGGCTCCGGCGGTGCTCTGTGGTTCAACGACGAGTTCGCGCTGTGGGACAACGTGAAGCAGCTGTTCACGTACCAGGGCGGCATCTACTGGACGTGGATGCGCAACTCGTTCGTGTACGCGATCGTCGGCGGCGTGGGGTCCACGGTGCTCGCCGTGCTGGCCGGGTACGCCCTGGCCAAGTACCGGTTCCGCGGCCGCAACCTCTACTTCTCCATGCTGCTGGGCTCCGTGATGGTGCCGCTCACGGCGCTGACCATCCCGACGTTCGTGCTGCTCAGCCAGCTCGGCATGATCAACACGATGTGGGCCGTGATCCTGCCGTCGCTGCTCAGCCCGATCGGCGTCTACCTCGTGCGCGTGTACGCCGTCGACGCCATCCCGGACGAGATGCTCGACGCCGGGCGGGTCGACGGCGCGGGGGAGCTGCGCCTGTTCTTCCGCGTCGCGCTGCCGCTGCTGCGGCCGGCGTTCGTCACGGTCCTGCTGCTGACGACCGTCGCGACGTGGAACAACTTCTTCCTCCCGCTGGCGGTGCTGCGCGACCCGCAGCTGCTGCCCGTCACGGTGGGCATCAACCAGTGGCAGGCGCTGTCGAACGCGGGCGCGGGCGGCGAGCAGGTGTGGAACCTCATCACCACCGGCGCGCTCGTGTCGATCCTGCCGCTGATCGTGGCATTCCTCGCCCTGCAGAAGTACTGGCAGGGCGGCCTGTCCCTGGGGTCGATCAAGTGACCGTCGTCGCGCCGGCCGGGCGGCCGCGCCGTGCGGCCGGTGCCCTACGCTGTGGGGGGCGAACGGGGAGGTGAGCGGCATGCGCGTGACCATGCACGACGTGGCCCAGCGGGCGGACGTGTCGATCAAGACGGTGTCGAACGTCGTCAACGGGTACCCGCACATCCGGCCCGAGACGCGCCGGCGTGTCGAGGAGGCGATCGAGCACCTCGGCTACCGCCTCAACACCACGGCCCGCAACCTGCGCACGCAGCGCACGGACATGATCACCCTGGCCGTGCCGGAGCTCAAGCTCCCGTACTTCGCGGAGCTCGCGGACTCCGTGATCCGCTCGGCGGAGGAGCAGGGCCTCACCGTGCTCATCGAGCAGACAGGGTCGGTGCGCGAGCGCGAGATCGAGCTGCTCGACGGCCGCCGGCGCCACCTCACGGACGGCGTGATCTTCTCGCCGCTGGCGCTCGGGCAGGACGACGTCGGGCTGTTCGAGGTCGACTTCCCGCTGGTGGTGCTGGGCGAGCGCGTCTTCGACGCCCCCGCCGACCACGTGACGATGAACAACGTGGCCGCGGCGCGCGCCGCCACCCTGCACCTGGCGTCGCTGGGCCGGACGCGGATCGCGGTCGTCGGCGCGCACGAGGGCGAGCTGGTCGGCTCCGCCGCCCTGCGGACCGAGGGCTACCGGCAGGGTCTGGAGGCCGCCGGGCTCCCGTACGACCCCGCGCTGGTCTCCGAGGCCGGGCTGTGGCACCGCTCGACCGGATCGGAGGCGATGGCGCGGCTGCTCGACTCCGGCGTCGAGATCGACGCCGTCTTCGCCCTCAACGACGCGATGGCCCTGGGCGCGCTGCACGCGCTGCACGCCCGCCGGATCGAGGTGCCGGGCGACGTCGCGCTGATCGGCTTCGACGACGTCGACGACGTGCGGTACTCCGTGCCGACCCTCAGCTCCGTGGACCCGGGGCGCGAGCAGATCGCCCGCACGGCGGTGGACCTGCTCGTCGAGCGGATCGCCGGTGGTGACGAGCGTCCGTTCCGCCGGGTGATCCCGGACTCGCGCGTCGTGGGCCGGGAGTCCACCGGCGACGCCGCGGAGGGCATGGAGAAGGTGGTGGCCGTCCAGCCGGGCGGCAACGAGGAGATCGGGTCGCCGGTCAGCGCGACGGCGTGACGACCGGCGGCATCTCCCGAGGTGCCGGCATCTCCCGCAGGCCGCGCAGCGGGCTGCGCAGCGCGCTGAGGCAGGCGGCGCAGTGCACGGCCGCCATGAGCAGCACGGTCTCGCGCACGCCGAGCACCTCGCCCAGGGCCCCTGCGGCGAGCCCGGCGAGCGGCATCGTGCCGAAGTTGACGAACTGGCTGGTCGTGACGACGCGACCCATCAGGGGCTGCGGCACGTAGCGCTGCCGCCAGGCCCCGCGCAGCACGTTCCCGGAGACGACCGCGAGCCCGACCAGGAAGAGGCCGGCGACGGTCCACGCGACCTGCGCGCCGCCGCCCCCGAGGCCCACCAGGAGCGCGGGCGGCCCGCCGGCGACGATGAGCAGCACCGTGGCGCGGGCGCTGCCGAGGCGCCGGCTGAGCCAGGTGGCCACGGTCGCGCCGAGCAGCCCGCCGCACGCGCCGACGGTCATCACGACGCCCAGCGCGGACGGGCCGAGGCCGACGGTGTCCACGAGGAACAGCACGAGCAGCGCGGTGTACCCGGTGAGGCCGAAGTTGGAGATCCCGCCCACGACGACGAACCAGCGCAGGTAGCGGTCGGAGGCCACGAACGCCACGCCCTCGCGGATGCGCACCCGTAGCGGCGCCTGGGGCGGCCGCTCGGGCTGCCGCACCGGTCGGACGCGCCAGAGGCAGAGGGCCGAGACGAGGAAGCTCGCCGCGTCCAGGGCCAGCCCGGCGGCGGCGCCGAGGGCCTGCGCCATCGCGCCGCCGATCCCCGGCCCCGCCACCTGCATGCCCGACTCCGTGCCGAGCAGGCGCGCGTTCGCGGCCTCGAGCTGCTCGTCGGGCACGATCTGGGGGAGGAAGACGGTGTAGGCGGTGCGGAAGAAGACGGTGCTGACGCCCGCGGCGAGCGCGGCGCCGACGAGGTGCGGCAGGGTCAGCGCGTCGAGCGCGGCGGCGACGGGGACGCTGCCGACGGCGACGGCGGCCACCAGGTCGGCCACGATCATCACGGCCCGTGCCGGGAGCCGGTCGACCCACGCGCCGGCGGGCAGGCCGATCACGAGCCACGGCAGCCACGCCGCCGCCGTGAGCAGGCCGACCACCGCGGCCCCGGCGTCGAGCTCGAGCACCGCGACGAGGGGGAGCAGCACCGACGTGGTGGCGTTGCCCAGCACGCTGACGCCCTCGCCCACCCAGAGCCGCCGGAAGCCGCGGTTGCGCGCGAGCGGGACGACGGCGGCGCCGGCCGTGGCGGCGCGGCGGCCCGTGGTGGCGGTCATGGCTGGGCGGGGAACCCGCGGCCGAAGACGAGCACGGGCTCGCGCTCGACGCCGTCGTCCGGGCGCGGGCGCTCGGCCCAGCGCACGAGGACGGCCGTGATCTCCTCGCCCAGCGCGACGAGCTCGGCGGGGGACAGGTGCACCCACGTCTCGGTCGCGAACGCGGCCCCGTCCCACTCGGGAGCCGAGCCGGCGTTCGCCTGCCACTCCCGGACCCGGTCGAACTGGCGCTGGAGGTGGAGCGCCTCGGCGGCCTGGGCGGCGGTGACGGCCGCGGAGTCCCCGGCGAACTCCTGGCGCGACCAGCGCAGCCGCGGCGCGACGAGGCGCCACCAGCGCTCGCGGCGGTCGCGGGCCAGCTCGGGGGCCTCGGCGACGAGGCCGGCGTCGTGCAGCACCTTGAGGTGGTGGCTGGCGCTGCCGACGGCCTGCCCGGTGCGGCGCGCGAGCGCGGACGCGGTGGAAGGACCGTCGACCTTGAGCGCGTCCATGAGGCGGGCGCGGTACGGGTTGGCGAGGGCGGCGAGCGCCTTCGCCTCGGTGACGGTGCGCACGCCCTGCTGCGGGTCGGGTGCGCCGTCCTGCGGGGTGCCCTCGGGAGAGGTGGGTGGCTGCGTCATCCCGCCACCGTAGACCCACAAGAGATGTTGTACAAGAGTTCTTGTGGAACTCTGGGTCAGGCCGCGGGGCCTCCCGAGACCTGGGCGTCGATCCGGTCGAGCCGGTCGGCGGCGAGGCGGCCGGTGGCCCACAGCCAGAAGCCGGGGCCGACCAGCACGGCCAGGAGCGGCAGCGCCCAGACGGCGGCGAGCAGGGCAGCGGCCACCACGAGGACCGCGAGCGACGTCGCCGGGCCGAGCAGGGGGAGCAGCAGCAGGAGCCGCCAGGTCGCCACGGGCCCGCTCGCGTACCGCGCGACCACCACCGGCCAGCAGGCGAGCACGACGGCGCCCCACGCGCCGACGGCCAGCAGGCCCCCGGTGAGGACCGCGCGACCGGGTCCGCCGACGAGGCCCGACCCGTCGAGCAGGCCCAGCGCCGCGCCGTCGAGCCACAGCAGGCCGGCGACCGCCCAGACGGGGGCGAAGAGCGCGGCGGTGCGGGCGAAGCCGTCGCGCCACGTCCGCCAGAACGTCCGCCACGGCGTGGGCTCCGCCGTCATCCGGGCGGCGACGACCCCGCTCGCGCGCAGCGCCGGGCCGAGGCCGAGCAGCACGCCCCCGGCGAGGGTGCCCAGCACCACCATGGCGGAGACCTCGACGAGGAGCGTCGCCCAGCGCAGCGCGAGCATGACGCCGCCCGCCCAGCCGGGCACCTCCGCCTCGGCGACGGCGGTGCGCACCGCGCCCTCCGCAGGTCCGGTGCGGTCCGGTGCGGGAGCCGTCACGGGAGCCTCGTCGCGAGGGTGACGCGACCCGCGTCGTCGAGCGCCTCGAGGCACAGGGTGGAGCGGCAGCGGACGCCGTCCCACGCCGGGTGCACGACGGCGGAGACGGCCGCGCCGTCGGGGGCGGTCCAGGCGAACCGTCCGCCGCCCAGGGCCCGCACCGCGGTCCGGGCGTCCAGCGGCCCGACGCCGCCGTCCTGCACGTGCGTCGGGTCGGTGCCCGGGGTGAGGCGCTCCCACGTGCCGTCGAGGACGGCAGGGTCGGCCGGCCAGCGCGAGACGTCGTCCACCTCCCGCTCGGCGCCGGCCCAGGGCTGCGGGGCGACGAGCGGCCAGCCGTCGTGCGTCCACACCAGCCGCCGCACCTGGAGCCGGTGCTCGGTGGGGGCGTCGGCGTCGCGGACGTGGTGCACCAGGAGCTGGCGCACGTGCGAGCCCGCCTCGGGGGCCGCGGCGGGCACCCGCTCGGTGAGCACGGACGCGTGGCCGGGCGCGAGGATCCCCGGGCCGCCGGCGAGGCGGTGCCCGGACAGCACCGGCACGCCGACCGCCCACGGGTCGGCGTCGACGTCGGTCATGAGATGGCCGACACGGTCGCGGTAC